>QHOP01000278.1 GCA_003219345.1 Verrucomicrobiota bacterium | reverse complement strand
CGCGGCAAAGAGCCTTTTGTGCGGAAAAGGGCTGCTGATTTTTCTCGCGCTCTGGATCACTGGAGGGAGAAGACCGTACGCGCGCTGGTTGTCTATTGCGTTGTTTCTTGGCTGGGGGGCGGTTCTGGGATTGATCTTGTTTTTACTGGCGGGACCCGAGCCCGGCAACCAGTTGTTTCTCTTCAGCGCAGTGCTGGTGGCGCTTTGGAGTGGATTGATGCTCGCCGCCGCCGTTGTGGTCGCAAGGCAGAGCTTCCGTGCCTGGCGCACGGGAGCAGAGTTGAGCGCCCGGTTGGAGCATAGCCAGGTGCGACTCCGCATGAACGGAGGATTGACACTCAAAGGTGGATCAGCCGGCCTACCATTCTGCCTGAATACACTTCTCGCCCTCTACTACGCGCGACCCGAGGCAGCGCGTCGTTCGTGGATTTGGCATCGATTCTTTCGCAAGATGCGCTCCGAGGCGGAGTCCTGGGCCGGCACCGGAGTGATAACCGGGGACGGGTATCTCACGCCGGTGGTGATCGAGCCGAAGCTTCGCGCGTGTTTGAAGCATGATCGCATCAGACAAATACTTACGCCGCGGCAACGCGACGCAAGTAAACAGACCGTCGATCACCTGGCCGAAACCTTGACAGTGGCGGTTGAGAGAGAAGCCAAGTCGTCCCACCTCGGAATGCAGTTGGGCTTCGCCGCCGAAAAACCGCGCTTGCGCGCTCACGGCTGCCGCCACGTTGCGCACACGATGATGGCACTCGGTGGTTTCGCCGATAAATGGCATCGTCGCCTTACTACCTCTGGTTTAGCCTTGACACGAAGCATCCAAAGTATTTCAGCGTGGTATTGGAATCCGATTATTGGTCGAATCGCCGGGCGGATGTGAAGCCGTGCGGCGGCGTCACACCGTCGGTGCGCGCGGAGATACATCTCCATCGGTTGACCGGGATGACGGCAGCGAACGAAGAGGACGGTGTCGTGTGGATTGAGCGCCGGCGCCGATTCCTAACCCGCGAGTTTCACCCCGGTGAACGAGTTGGGCGCTACTCGATCCCTTATTTGTCCCGCCTTGGCCATGAATAGCATTTTCAACCTCGGCCCACTCCGGCGTATACCCAATGAGATGATGACCTGGCGCTCATGCCCGTTGCGTCTGTGCCGCGCGCTGGCCGGCGCGACGCTGATGCTGTGCCTGGCTGGTTGCGGCGACCGCGATACGGTCGGGGTGCAATTGCATTCGCGTGCCCCGTCTGGCCAAGGGGTGCTCCATCTCGAAATCACGGCCCAGGTAGCCGGGCCGCAAACTGGCTTGCGTTACAAATGGTTCTCGGTCGCCGGTGGATGTAATCCGCAAGAATCAGATAGGCCGATCACATCTTTCAAGTTCGCCGACGGAGCAACGCGGGACCGCGTATCGGTCGAGGTCTGGCGCGACGGCAGAGTAGTCGGTCAAAACGGCATTGACGTGAAGCTCGACGAGGTTCGGGCATCACTCGCAGCACTGGAGCAAATACCCGAAGACCTCCGTATTGAAATCACTGCCATCCCACCTTATGAGCCGCAAGGCGGGCCGGATACCCGCGCGGACATTGCCGGAAAAGTCGGCGGCAAACTCGCGTCCGGCTACAGCGTCGTCCTCTACGCCCGCGCCAGCGAGATCTGGTATATCCAGCCTATCGCTTACGCGTCGCATGCGATTCGCCCGGACAACACCTGGACGAGTTGGACGCACACGGGTTCGAGCTATGCAGCGTTGCTGGTGCGGCCCGGTTTCGAGCCGGTCCCCAGATTGGACGTGCTGCCGAAAGTGGGGGGCTACGTGGTCGCGCGCACGGTTGTCGAAGGAATGAGGAAGTAGAGATGGCAGAATGGATTTGCTGAAAGTCGCAGTAAATGAACATCGAGACACATTGCACCCAACAATATTCGGATGAATCGATTGGGTCAGCGACTTGTCTGGCGCGGTCCAACAAACACTTGATATGAACACCACGACACTAACGGCGGGCGATGCCGCTCCCGATTTTTCCGGTACCGCTGTGGGCGCCGAATTCGCAGAAGGCAAGCCGTTTCAACTCCGCGATTACTTCGGCGAACAGATCGTCCTCTATTTTTATCCGCAAGACCATACGCCCGGATGCACCGCCCAGGCGTGCAAACTTCGCGACGCATGGGCGGAGTTCGGAAGTCGAGCCAATCTTTTCGGCATCAGCACCGATTCGCCTGAGAGTCATCGGGCGTTTATCGAGCTCAATTCCCTCCCGTTCCCGTTGATCAGTGATACCCGGAAAAGCATCGTGCGAGCATACGGTGTGTGGATGGAGGAACCAGAAGGCGGGAAAGGCGACCCGTTTCGAACCGAGCGGACCACCTTCGTTATTGCTCCTGAAGGGAGAATCAAGACCATTTTGCGGAAGGTGGACCCCTACACGCACGATCGCTTGCTGCTGGAGGCGCTCTATTCCTGAAAGCGGTTTGTTCGTCGTCGGCTTTGGAATTAGCATCGAGGTTGCGCAACCGCGAGTGCGATGCTGGGCACGGAAGCCGGTTACGTTCATCTCCTTGGGCCAACTCACTTCGCTCTGAAAAGGTTTTTTGCAACAGAGACCGAATCACAAACGAACCAAACGCAAATATGAAAACCAATACACTCAGCAAGAGGCGCATCGATAAGAATGCGAAGATCGTGGTAATCGGAGGCAGCGGGCTCATCGGAGCAAAGCTCGTGAAGAACCTGCGTCAGCAGGGCCACGAGGTTTTGCCGGCGTCACCTTCCTCGGGCGTCAACACCATCACCGGCGAGGGACTGGCTGAGGCGCTTGAAGGTGCGCACGTCGTCGTTGACGTGGCAAATTCGCCTTCATTCGAAGACAAGGCGGTTTTAGATTTCTTCGAGACGTCAGGCCGCAATCTCCTTGCCGCGGAAGCGACCGCCGGCGTGGGACATCACGTTGCGCTGTCGGTCGTCGGCACCGAGCGTCTTCTTGCGAGTGGTTACTTCCGCGCGAAGATGGCCCAAGAAACCCTGATCAAAGCTTCCCCGATTCCCTATACAATCGTCCGCGCAACGCAGTTCTTTGAGTTCGTGGGCGGCATCGCCCAATCCGCCACCGAGGGGCAAACGGTGCGGTTGTCACCTGCCCTTATGCGGCCCATCGTGTCGGATGACGTCGCTGCCGTAATGGCGAACGTCGCAGTCGAAGAACCGTTGAACGGCACGATCGAGCTGGCAGGTCCCGAACCGATACGTCTCGACGAACTCGTCCGGCAATTCTTGAGGGCAAACCGGGATACACGGAAGGTCACCACGGACGTCCACGCACGCTACTTCGGCATAGAGTTGAACGATCAAAGCCTCACCCCTGGCAAAAACCCGCGCCTCGGCGTGACGCGTTTCGAGGACTGGCTCAGCCGCTCCACAACACAGCATCGATAAGTATTCTCAGCTTCAAGCACAACGAGGTGGAGAGCACTGGCCACTGGACGGGTCATCGTAGCCCTGGAAAGCCTGCGCTACGCAGCGCGGACATTCTTATCTGCGGTTCTGGGACTTTCCAGTCTCCCCCGTTAATGACGGTGTCAAGACGCATCCCTCTTCCAGATGCATTTTCAGATTCCCGTTGTGCGACGTAAAGGAGGGGTATGAACGTGTTGCGTTGCGAGGCGACAACCAAAAGCGAAACCAAAGAAGGCAAACATGAGCACGATCACGACAAAAGATAGAACGCAGATTTACTACAAGGACTGGGGGCCGAAGACCGGACAGGTTGTCACGTTCAGCCACGGCTGGCCGCTGAGCGCCGATGCCTGGGAATCGCAGATGTTTTTCCTCGCCTCAAACGGCTTTCGCTGCATCGCACACGACCGGCGCGGTCACGGACGTTCCAGCCAGTCGTGGAATGGCAATGACATGGACACGTACGCCGATGACCTGGCGGAGTTGTTCCAAAAGCTGCAAAAGTAGTACTGATGGGCGCGGTCCCGCCAATCATGGTTAAGACCAAAGCGAATCCCGGTGGACTGCCCATCGAAGTATTCGATGGATTCCGCAAAGCGTATCTCACCGACCGCGCGCAGTTCTTTCTCGATGTCGCAAGCGGCCCGTTCTTCGGTTTCAACCGACCCGGCGCGAAGGCTTCGCAAGGGCGGATTCATTCGTGGTGGATGCAGGGAATGATGTCCGGCCACAAGAACGCCTATGACTGCATCAAGGCGTTTTCAGAAACGGATTTCACCGAGGATTTGAAGAAGTTCGATGTGCCGACGCTCATCATCCACGGCGACGACGATCAGATTGTGCCGATTGGAGCTTCGGCGAAACTCTCGGCCAAGCTCGTGAAAAACGCCACGTTGAAAATCTACGCGGGCGGTTCGCACAGCCTCGGAGACACAAGTAAGGAGCAGCTCAACAAAGAGCTCTTGGAGTTCATCAAGTCCTGAGAAGAGCGACAGCAAGCCCAGCAAACGAATTATGAATACAATGAAGGCGGCGCAAATCGGCAAACCAGGCGGAAATTGGGAATTGGTAGAACGCGACATCCCGCAGCCTGGCCCTGGACAGGTTCGCGTGAAGGTGGAGGCGTGCGGCATTTGCCACAGCGACGTGCTCATCAAAGAGGGACTCTGGCCCGGGATTCAATATCCCCGTGTGCCAGGCCATGAAGTCGCCGGGCGGATCGATGCGGTCGGCAGCGGCGTGACCGGGTGGGAAAAGGGTCGGCGCGTCGGTGTCGGTTGGCACGGTGGACATTGCTTCCAGTGCGAACAATGCCGGCGCGGCGATTTCGCAATGTGCGCCAATCGCAAGGTCACGGGCATCGATTTCGATGGCGGGTATGCCGAGCATATGATCGCGCCGGCGGCGGCGCTGGCGGCGATTCCGGATGAACTGCCGGCGCAGGAAGCCGGGCCCTTCATGTGCGCGGGCGTCACCGTATTCAACGCGCTGCGCCATTCGGGCGCGCGGGGAGGCGACGTCGTGGCCGTGCACGGCATTGGCGGACTGGGACACCTGGGAGTTCAGTACGCGCGGCAGATGGGATTCGTGACGGTGGCTATTGGCCGAGGGAGGGACAAGGAACCGCTGGCAAGGAAGCTGGGAGCGCATCATTACATTGATTCGGGCGCTGATGAGGCAGCGGCGGAATTGCAAAAGCTGGGCGGCGCGCGCGTGATTCTGGCGACGGCGCCGAACGCAAAGGCGATTTCCGCGCTCGTGGATGCGTGGGGCGTCGGAGCACTTGGTGGCGCGATCAGCGAGCCGGCATGGCGGACCAAGCCGAGTTGGTATCTGGTCGCCACCGAGGACAAGATGATTCCACCACCGGCCCAGCGTTTCATGTCCGAGCGCGCGGGTTCAACAGTCCTCGAGGTTGCAGGCAGCCACGCGGTTTATGTGTCGCAACCAAACGCCGTAGCAAAGCTAATTGAAAAAGCTGCTGAAGGGGTAAGCAAAAGGAGCAGTTGATGAAGAAGGTGACTAAACAAATCCAGACATAGAAAGGAAAAAGCAAGATGAACCAATACCACAAACTCTACACGCCGGCAGATTCCGCCATCGTGTTCATTGACCAACAGCCGCAAATGACCTTCGGCATGGCCAGCGGCGACCGCGCCACCATGATCAACAACGTCACGCTCCTGGCGCGCGTGGCGAAGGAATTCAATGTGCCCGCCGTGCTCACGGCCGTCGAGACGGAGAGCTTCAGCGGCTATATCTGGCCGCAGTTGCTCGATATTTTTCCCGGCCAGCCCGTCGTCGAACGCAGCTCCATGAACTCATGGGACGATCCGGGTTTTCGCAAGGCCATCGAAGCCACGGGCCGCAAGAACATCCTCATGACCGGCCTATGGACAGAAGTTTGCATCACATGGCCGACGATTGAAATGCTCGGCGCGGGCTACAACATCTACGTGGTCGAGGATTGCTGCGGGGCTACATCGCCAGCGGCGCAGGAAGCGGCGCTCTCGCGCATGGTTCAGGCTGGCGCGGTGCGGTTGACCACTATTGGGGCTTTGCTCGAATGGCAGCGCGATTGGGCCAAACGGGAACATTACGACGCGCTCATGGGAATTCTAAAGCAACAGGGCGGCGCATACGGCGTCGGGGTGGAATACGCCTACACGATGGTTCATCACGCTCCGCAATCGGCGCAGAAGCCGCAGGTCGTGCCCAGGAAGGTCGCGGGTGACGGGCACGGCCGTGGTGTCACACCTGTGGCGACACCAGCGAATCGCTAAGCCGGAAGAAAGTACGGGGAAGGCTTTCCAGTCCGCCGGCCGAGCGGAATTTGCAGTCCAGTGTTCCGACCCGGCGGCTGGAAAGTTGCCCGAACGGGCAGCTCCTACGTGGCGGTTGAACGAATTACGAAAGGCAACCTAATGACTACATCCAAACGTAACTGTTTTACCGGCACAGCGGGCGTTGCCCTCTTGGTGCTGGCATGCTCCTCACTCTCGGCGACGGCGGGCAAAGTCCCCGTCGGCTTCACCGAGCACACCGCCGACGTGAATGCGGCTACGCTCAGACCAGTCACATGTGGAATCCGGTAATGCCGCTGCTGGCCAAAACTCACACGGTCATTGTTACCGACCTGCGCGGCGCGGGCGATTCATCCAAACCGGAATCCGGCTACGACAAGAAGAACATGGCCGTGGACATTCACGATCTCGTGAAGTCGCTGGGATTCAACCGCGCGAGCGTCGTCGGCCACGACATTGGATTGATGGTGGCTTACGCCTACGCGGCGCAGTTCCCACAAGAGACCGACCGCCTGGTGCTCATGGATGCATTTCTTCCCGGCATCGGTGATTGGAAAAATGTCTGGCTGATGCGCGACCTGTGGCATTTCCACTTTCACGGTGAAGTGCCGCTCGCGTTGGTCAAAGGTCGCGAGCGGACTTACTTCGAACACTTCTGGAATGATTTCGCCGCCGACCCGAAACGTTCCGTGTCGGAGGCTGACCGGAGAGTCTATGCGAAAGCCTACGCGCAACCAAACGGTATGCGCGCCGGCTTCGAATATTTTAAAAACTTCGAACGCGACGCGAAGGACTTCGCGGAGTTGGGCGCGACGCCCCTCTCGATGCCTGTGCTTGTGCTGGGCGGCGAAAAGTCCGGCGGAGAATTTCTCGTCGCGCAAGCCAAGCTGGTTGCGTCCAACGTGCAGGGGAAAATTATTTCCGGTTCGGGACACTGGTTGATGGATGAAGCACCACAAGCCACGATTCCCGCGCTCACAACTTTCCTGAACGCTCAACCTTGAAACGACCAAAGGCATTTCAGATTGAGCCGACAACAACACGAGGCCACTGATGCCCGCTCACATTGCCATAACCCGTCGCGTGCGACCCGGTTGCGAAGCCGAGTTTCAGGCGGCGTTGCGCGAATTCCTGCAAACATCGTTCGCCCATGATGGCGTCCAGGGCGCAAGCATGCTTACACCACCACCAGGTTCGGACTCCCGCGAATACGGAATCTTGCGCACGTTTGCCAGCGAGCAAGAGCGGGATGCATTTTATGCATCGCCAATGTTCAAAGCGTGGGAAGAGCGGGCAAGAACGCTGACGGAAGGTGAGCCGGTCTATCGGCCACTGACTGGCCTCGAAGCGTGGTTTCGTTCTCCGCAAAATCCGCCGCCACGATGGAAGATGGCGGTCGCCACTTTTCTGGGAGTCTTTCCCGTCGCGATGATCCTGAACCTGACGCTCGGTGCGGCGATTCGGCCCTGGAATTTCATCCTCGGCAACGCCGTCTTCAACGGGTGTGTGGTGTTACTTTTGACCTGGGTGGTGATGCCTCTGATCACGCGCGCTCTTCACGGCTGGTTGTATTCCAACGAAAGCAAAACCTCATTATGAATTCCAAAGCCTCTGCCGAACTGATTCTTCACAACGGACGAATTACCACGCTCGATCCGGAACATCCCGAAGCAACAAACCTCGCGGTTAAAGATGGCCGCATCGTTGGCGTGGACGACGCTGAGGAATACGAACGCGGGCCGAATATTAAAGTGATTGACCTCAAGGGCCGCCGCGTCATTCCCGGCCTGAACGACTCACATCTGCACGTCATTCGCGGCGGCCTCAACTACAACATGGAGCTTCGCTGGGATGGTGTGCCCTCACTCGCCGACGCGCTGCGCATGTTGAAGCAGCAGGCACAACGCACGCCGCCTGGCCAGTGGGTGCGCGTGGTTGGCGGTTGGAGCGAATTTCAATTTGCCGAGCGCCGGATGCCGACGCTGGACGAAATCAACGACGCCGCGCCGGATACGCCGGTCTTCATCCTGCACTTGTATTGTCGGGCGCTGCTCAACAAGGCAGCGTTGCGAGCCTGCGGTTACACGAAAGAAACGCCCAACCCGCCGGGCGGAGAAATTCAGCGTGACAGCAAAGGCAACCCCACTGGCTTGCTCATCGCGCGTCCCAACGCCACGATCCTCTACGCCACGCTCGCCAAAGGTCCGAAACTGCCGTCGGAGCATCAGTTGAATTCCACACGGCATTTCATGCGCGAACTCAACCGGCTCGGACTGACGAGCATCATAGACGCGGGCGGCGGATTTCAGAATTACCCGGAGGACTACGCGATCATCGAGGACCTGCACAAGCGCGGCGAGATGACGCTTCGCATCGCCTACAATCTGTTCACGCAAAAACCAAAACAGGAGAAGGAAGATTTCGCCCGCTGGATCAAGATGACCGGGCCGGGCAAGGGCGACGATTTTTTCCGCTGCAACGGCGCCGGTGAAATGCTGGTATTCTCAGCAGCAGACTTTGAGGATTTTCTCGAACCGCGCCCCGACCTTCCCGCGTCGCTGGAAGGCGAACTGAAAGAGGTCGTGGCACTCCTGGCGGCAAATAAATGGCCGTTCCGGTTGCACGCGACGTACGATGAAAGCATCTCGCGCTTCCTAAATGTGTTTGAGGAAGTGAATCGCGACGTGCCGTTCAAAGGTCTGAACTGGTTCTTCGATCACTGCGAAACCATCTCCGACCGCAACCTTGAACGCGTGAGGGCGCTGGGCGGTGGCATCGCGATTCAACATCGCATGGCCTACCAAGGCGAATACTTCATGGATCGTTACGGCATGAAGGCCGCGGAGCGAACTCCTCCTGTGCGGAAGATGTTGGAGCTTGGAATTCCCGTCGGCGCGGGCACGGATGCGACACGCGTTGCTAGCTACAATCCGTGGGTCTCGCTCTACTGGCTCGTGACGGGCAGAACTGTCGGCGGCGTTTCGATGTATCCCGACCACAACTGTCTGAGTCGCGAAGAAGCGCTGCGGCTTTACACCCAGGGCAGCAGTTGGCTTTCAAGCGAGAGCGGAAAGAAAGGAGCAATTGTCTCCGGGCAATTGGCCGATTTCGTTGCGCTGACGGACGATTACTTCTCCGTGCCCGAAGAAACAATCAAAGGCATCGAATCCGTCCTCACTGTCGTCGGTGGAAAAATTGTTCATGCGACCGAGGAATTCAGTTCACACGCGCCGCCGCCGATTCCAGTGCTGCCGGAATGGTCGCCAGTCAAAGTGTTCGGCGGCTATGGCGCACCGCTCAATATTCGCAAGGCAGCGCGTGCCGCTGTGCCGATGCCTCAACATCAGCGCAGCGCGGAGTGTCATCAACCCGACTTGGCTCACGCGGTGTGTGAACTTGTTGCCAGCATCGAAGCAGCGCGCAATCGCTACGCCGGTTTCTTTGGATCAGGCTGCGACTGCTTTGCATTTTGATGACGATTCACGATATGAAAACCAAACTCATGCCAACTCAGAGCAATCTGCGCGAGCCGATACGCCGGGCGATGATTGATCTCCTGAATCAGCCAGCGAATGATTGAGATTCGATTCCAGCACGATGAAACACCTCCCGATGAAAACAAATAGATTACTTGCGATTGCTGCGCTCACGTTCGGACTGCTGGTGGCAGGCTGTGGAAAGCATGCCTCAAAGACCGCTTCTCCGCCGCCGGTTGTTTCGGTCGTCCAGCCGATCGCCCGTGAGGTCGTCGAGTGGGACGATTATATCGGACGTCTCGAATCCCCTGAGACCGTCGAGCTGAGGGCGCGCGTGAGCGGTTATCTCGACAAGGTGCATTTCAAGGAGGGCAAGGAGATCAAGAAGGGCGATCTGCTGTTCACGATTGATCCACGGCCATATCAGGCGGAATTCGACCGGGCCGACGCCGAGCATCAACGTGCGGAGAGCCAGGCGGACCTGGCAAAGAGCGATGCGGAACGCGCCAAGAACCTTATCGCGACGAAAGCCATCTCAAAGGAAGATTTCGACACGAAGACTAAAACCTATACGTCGGCGCTGGCAGCGGTGAAATCAGCCAGGGCGGCGATGGACTCCGCCAGACTCAATCTCGAATTCACGGAGATTCACGCGCCGATTGGCGGGCGCATCAGCCGAGCGCTGGTCACAGAAGGCAATCTTGTCAGCGGCGGTGTCTCAGGCGCGGGCGCGACGCTGCTCACAACCATTGTGTCGCTCGATCCGTTGTATCTCTACGGAGACGCCGATGAGCGCGCGATCCTGAAATATCGTCGTCTCAGCATGGAAGGCACACGCGTGAGCGCGCGCGACAAGGAAATCCCGGCGGAGATGGAATTGGCCGACGAGACGGGCTTTCCGCACAAGGGCTACATGGACTTCGTGGATAATCGCGTCGATCCGAACACCGGCACCCTTCGCGCGCGTGGCGTGTTTACCAATGCGGACCACAGTTTGAGTCCGGGATTGTTCGCGCGGATCCGCATTCCCGGCAGCGGGAAGTATCCGGCGCTGCTGCTTCCCGACCGCGCCCTGGGTTCGGACCAGGCGCAAAAATTTGTCTATGTCGTCAACGCTGAGAAGAAAGTGGAGTTTCGTCCGGTGAAAATCGGCCCCATGATTGACGGTCTGCGGGTCGTGAAGGAAGGGTTGAAGCCGGGCGAACAGGTCATCGTGGAAGGACTGTTGCGCGTGCGACCGGGCGTCGTGGTGGAGGCAAAGCCGCTGGAGACGAAATGAACTTTTCTCACTTCTTCATTCGCCGCCCGATTTTCGCGGCGGTCATTTCCATCGTCATCGTGCTGGTGGGCGGGATCGCGGTGTTCCAACTGCCTATCGCGCAATATCCCGAAATCGCACCGCCCACCGTCGTCGTGCGCGCCGTGTATCCAGGCGCGAACCCGAAAGTGCTCGCTGAAACCGTCGCCACGCCCATCGAACAGGAAGTCAACGGCGTCGAGGACATGCTTTACATGTCGAGCACTTCGACCAGCGACGGTGTTATGTCGCTGACCATCACGTTCAAGCTCGGCACAGACCTCAACATCGCGCAGGTGCTCGTGCAAAACCGTGTGTCCATCGCGCTGCCCAAGTTGCCGGAAGAAGTGCGCCGCATAGGGGTGACTACGACGAAGCGATCGACCGATTTGACGATGGTGGCGCACCTTGTTTCGCCGGACGAATCGCGCGATGAACTCTACCTGGGCAACTACGCCTTTCTGCAAGTGAAAGATCAGCTTGCGCGCATCCCGGGCGTCGGAGATGTGACGATGCTGGGAGCGCGTGATTACTCGATGCGCGTCTGGCTCGATCCGGAGAAACTCGCGTCGCGCAACATGACGGCCAGTGATGTCGTGCGAGCCATCCGCGAGCAAAACCTTCAGGTTGCCGCCGGCACGATTGGCCAGCCGCCCGTCCCCTCCGGCCAGGATTTCCAGCTCACGATCAGCACGCAAGGCCGTTTGCTCGATGAGCAGCAGTTCGGTGACATCATCATCAAGCAGGGGTCGCAAGGCCAGGTCACACGCATCCGCGACGTGGCGCGTGTGGAACTGGCTGCTCGTGACTATTCAATTGCCTCGCAACTCAGCGGCAAGGCCGCCGCGGCGCTTGTTATTTGGCAATTGCCGGGATCGAACGCCATCGACACTTCCGATGCGGTGAGGGCGAAACTCGCTGAACTGAAGAAAAACTTCCCGCCCGGCGTTGACTATCGCGTGATCTACGACACCACGTTGTTTGCCCGCGAATCCATCGTGGCGGTCGTGCATACGTTGTTCGAGGCCGTGCTGCTGGTGGTGCTGGTGGTCATCGTCTTTCTACAAAACTGGCGCGCGTCCATCATTCCGATGCTGGCCGTGCCGGTGTCGCTCATCGGCACGTTCGCGGTGATGAAGTTGTTTGGCTTCTCGCTGAACAACCTGTCGCTGTTCGGCCTCGTGCTCGCGATCGGCACCGTGGTGGATGATGCCATTGTCGTCGTCGAGAACGTGGAGCGCAACATCGCCCTTGGCCTCGGACCGGTCGAGGCCACGAAGAAAGCGATGAATGAAGTCAGCGGACCGGTCATAGCCGTCGCCCTCGTGTTGTGCGCGGTGTTCGTGCCGACGGCGTTTGTTAGCGGCATCACCGGGCAATTCTACCGGCAGTTCGCGCTCACCATCGCAGTCTCGACCGTCATCAGCGCCTTCAATTCGTTGACGCTATCACCCGCGCTCAGCGCCATTCTTTTGAAAGGCCATCACGTCAAAAAGGATTGGTTCGCCGCCGGCATGGACCGAGTGCTGGGCTGGTTCTTCCGTCTTTTCAACAAAGGCTTCACCGCCACAACGCACGGCTATACCCGTGCGGTCGGCGGAGTGGTCCGGCGCGGCGGCATCGCTTTGGCCGTGTATGCGGGATTGCTCGTGCTGACTTGGGGCGGTTTCAAAATCGTGCCGACCGGTTTCATCCCAACGCAGGATTCCGGCTATCTGATCGTCTTCGCGCAATTGCCCGACGGCGCGAGCCTGGAGCGCAGTCACAAGATCATCAGCCGCGCCGGCGAAATCGCCCGCACCATTCCAGGTGTGAACGGCACAGTGGAGTTCCCCGGTTACAATCTTCTGGTCGGCGCGAATCTTCCCAATGCCGGCACGATGTTCGTCTCGCTGGAATCGTTTGAAGATCGCAAAGACCCGCGCAAGTCCGCAAAAGCCATCATGGGTCAACTTTACGCGCGTTATGACGAACTGCGGGACGCGCGCGTCCTCGTTCTGCCACCGCCGCCTGTGCGTGGTCTCGGAAGCACTGCGGGATTCAAAATGATGATTCAGGATCGCGCAGACCTGGGTTTGGATGCGCTCGCGGCCACGGCCTTTCGCACGATGGTGGACGGCAGCCAAACTCCCGGACTCGCGCAGGTGTTCACCACCTTCACCACCCGCGTCCCTCAGATTTTCGTGGATGTGGACCGCGTGAAGGCCAAGAGCATGAACGTGGCGCTGGGCGATGTGAACGACACGCTGCAAATTTATCTCGGTTCGCTCTACGTGAATGACTTCAACCGCTTTGGCCGCACGTATCAAGTGACGGCGCAAGCCGACGCGAACTTCCGTGTTCATGCCGAAGATCCATGAAACCACCGGCCCGGACAAAGTCATCCGCTACAACATGTATCCCGCCGCGGACATCAACGGTGTGGCCGTGCCCGGCGTAAGTTCCGGCCAGGCCATCGCTCTCGCCCAACAACTGGCCGCGAAAGAACTGCCGCCCGGTATGGGCTACGAATGGACGGACCTGACCTACCAGGAGATTTTGGCCGGCAACACTATCGTGTTCATCTTCCCGCTTTGCGTGCTGCTCGTATTTCTCACGCTCGCCGCGCAATACGAAAGCTGGAGTCTCCCACTGGCCATCATCCTCATCGTGCCCATGTGTCTGCTCAGTGCCGTAGCAGGCATTTGGCTGCGGCACATGGACAACAACATCTTCACGCAAATCGGCCTGATTGTGCTGGTCGGCCTCGCGAGCAAGAACGCCATCCTCATCGTCGAGTTCGCGAAACAGCTTGAAGACGCCGGAAAGAGCATCACGGATGCCGCTATCGAAGCCGCGCGTCTTCGTTTGCGACCGATTTTAATGACGAGTTTCGCATTCATCCTCGGCGTCGTTCCGTTGGTAATTGCAAGCGGCGCGGGCGCAGAGATGCGGCAGGGGCTCGGCACAACTGTGTTCTTCGGAATGCTAGGCGTGACGTTCTTCGGCCTTTTCTTAACGCCCGTGTTCTACGTTGTCATCCGCAAATTAACCGCGCGAACGACGCCAACCACCCAAACCGTCGCCGTCGCGGAACCGGTGCTTAGTCCAATGCTCGATCCCACAACCCATGAAGCGCATTGAAAATCAGAATTGCAGACGTTTGCTAACCGTTGGATTTATGTCATGCGTCTTTCTGTCCGGGTGCGCGGTTGGGCCAAACTACAGAGCGCCTCAAACCTCCGTCGCCGCTTCCTTCGCGAACAGTCCGACCAATGTCGCCACTGCGGATGAGACCGCGCTCGCGACCTGGTGGAAGGGTTTCGAGGATGTAAAACTCAACGACCTCGTTGACCGCGCCATCGCTCATAATCACGACCTGCGCATCGCCGCAGCCAACCTCAAGGAAGCTCGCGCTCTGCGGCGGCTCACGACTTTCGACCTCGCGCCCACGGTTCAGGGCAACGCTGGTTATCAGAACGGTTTGCTCAGCAAATCGGCCGCGCTACCCGGTGCATCGCGCGGGGATCGCGAATTTGAACTCTACGACGCGAGTTTTGACGCCACTTGGGAACTTGATTTGTTCGGTCGCGTCCGACGTTCTGTGCAAGCTGCCAACGCCCAACTCGGTTCGGTCGAAGCCACACAGGTGGACGTTCTGGTGAGCGTCACGGCCGAAGTCGCGCGGAATTATTTTGAACTGCGCGGACTGCAAAACCAACTCGCCGTCGCGCGCAAGAACGCCGATTTGCAAACGGAGACGCTGAAGATCACGCAGTCGCGCCTCGACGGCGGGCGTGGCACGGACTTCGATGTCTCACGCAGCCGCTCGTTGCTCAACCTGACTCTCTCGACCATTCCGCCGCTCGAAGCAGCGATTCAGAAAACCATTTACCGCATCAGCGTGCTGATCGGGCAGCAACCCGCCGCTCTCACATCGGAACTGTCCGCGCCCGAACCGTTGCCGGCAGGAATGCCGAGCATTGCGCTTGGCGATCCAGCGACGCTCTTGCGCCGTCGCCCGGACATTCGCGCTGCCGAGCGCTCGCTTGCAGCTGCGACGGCACGCATCGGCATCGCGACGGCAGACTTGTTCCCACGGGTCACTTTCACTGGGAGCGTGGGGCTGCAAGCGGAGTCGTTCGCCGGCTTGGGCAAGAGTGGCGCAGACAGATGGAACTTTGGCCCGCGCATCACCTGGGCTGCGCTTGATTTGGGTCGCGTTCATGCGCGTATCAAAGCCGCCGATGCACGGACGGAAGCCTCGCTGGCTTTCTACGAGCGCACGGTTCTGACGGCGTTGGAAGAAACGGAAGGCACGCTGGTGGATTTCGGACAAGAGCAATCGCGCCAACAGTTCTTGCAAACCTCTGCCGAAGCCAGTCAGAAGGCGGCGGACCTCGCGCATCAACGTTATGAGGGCGGAGTGACGGATTTTCTCAGCGTGCTGGACGCTGAACGCACGCTTCTTGAAGCGCAGGACCGTCTCGCTGCCAGCCAAACGCGCACCGTCACGGCGTTGGTCGCCGTTTACAAAGCGCTGGGCGGCGGTGCGCCCTTGACCGCGGGGAAACAATGAGCGAAACCATGCTAATCGTGACGATTGTTTTCATTGTCGTTGTCCTCGGCTTCGCCGTTACCTGCCATGACTTTGAATGAACGCAAAGCTTACTTTGAGCTAAGACGGAGCATATCGTTCAATGATGAATCCGCCGGAGAATGCATTGGCGTTTGGTGCGCCTGGAATCGAGCCGCGCTGGACTTCGAGCGCGAAAGAAGGCGTCGGCACGGCCTATCATACTAGTTGCCGCCTCTGGTTCACGCTCAGTCACGGCATCATCAATGAGATTTATTATCCGCGCGTCGATCGACCGAACACGCGCGACTTTCAGTTTCTCATCAGTGACGGGGAAACGTTTTGCCACGAGGAAAAGCGCGACCTGAATCACGTGGTCGAATATCCGGAGCGCGATTGCCTCCTTTACCGTCTGACGAATTCGGAGCCCAGCGGTCGCTACCGACTGGTAAAACACGTCCTCACGGATCCGCATCGGTCAGTCCTGCTCGTGCACACGAAGGTCGAAGTGCTCGATGAATCATTGCGCGGGAAGTTGCGCCTTTACGCGCTGGTGGCACCCCACGGTGCCGGCAACTCCGCCCGTTGTTCTGAAATCAGCGCCAGCAAACTGATCCACGCGCAGCGCGAAGATGTTCACCTGGTTGTTGCCTGCAGCTCCGAATTTGCTCGCCGGTCCGTCGGTTACGTTGGGGCCAGCGATGGCTGGCAGGATTTGATGAGCAATTTCAAAATGGACTGGGAGTTCCGCACAGCCGAGGGAGGCAACATCGCGCTGACTGGAGAAATCGATCTCCCCGGCAGCGGTGAATTCACAATCGCCATTGCGTGTGGCGGCAGCTACCAAAGCACCGCCGCCAAATTGCTCCAATCGCTGGCCGAGCCGTTTGAATCGCACCGCGCGGGTTATGTCCGCCAATGGCAGCGCGCGGTCGTGAATCCCCAATTCGACTTCAGCGATAATACCTCCGATGGCGGCGGAATGTACCGGCTTAGCCGTTGCGTGTTGCTGGCCCATGAAGACAAGGTTTTTCAAGGCGCGCTGGTCGCCTCCTTGAGCATCCCCTGGGGAGAGACCAAGAGCGATAACGACCGCGGTGGTTATCACCTCGTTTGGACCCGAGACCTGGTGCAGAGCGCGACCGCACTTCTCGCCACCGGCCAGACCGGCACGCCGCTCCGCGCGTTGATCTGGCTCGCCGCCCTTCAGCGGACGGACGGCAGTTTCCCGCAAAATAGCTGGATCAATGGGACGGCCTACTGGTCTGGCTTGCAGCTCGACGAAATTGCCGCTCCGATCCTGCTGGCGTGGCGGTTGTACAAGCAGGGCGGGGCAATCGGTTCGTTCGATCCGCGCGTGATGATTCTGCGGGCCGCCGCTTATCTTGTCCTGCAAGGACCAGTCACCGACCAGGATCGATGGGAGGAAAACTCCGGTTACTCACCTTCGACACTCGCAACGGTAATTGCCAGCCTGGTCTGCGTCGCCGAGTGCGCCAACGAACTCGGCTACACGAAACTCGCGGATTTCATTTTGGTGTATGCGGACTGGTTGGCCGCCCACATCGAAGAATGGACGGTCACTACTCAGGGAGAGTTGGTCGACGGTTTCCCCCGTCACTACATCCGAATCAATCCGACCGACCCTGACGCGTCGGACCCTCACGCCGATCCGAACACAACGATGATCCAGGTCGCCAATGGCGGAGGCCTCCATCCCGCGCGGAATGTGGTTGGAGGCGATTTCCTTCACCTCGTGCGGTTCGGCATTCGCAGTGCGAATGATCCAATCGTGCGCGATTCAATCGAAGTGATTGATCGCGTGCTCAAGCGTGATCTGCCGCAAGGCCCGGGCTGGCGTCGCTACAATCACGATGGCTATGGGCAAAAGGGCGACGGCGGCGCTTTCGATGGGACGGGCGTGGGCCGCTGCTGGCCGATTTTGACAGGAGAACGCGGCCATTACGAACTCGCTGCCGGACGAGATCCGATGCCGTTCATCAGGTCGATGGAAAACTTTGCCAACCAGGGTGGAATGATCACCGAACAGCTTTGGGACGCTGA
>QHOP01000620.1 GCA_003219345.1 Verrucomicrobiota bacterium | reverse complement strand
CCGGTTTCACTCAGACGCCATCTTTGGGACAGGCGGCGACGGTGGCTGTCCTGCGCAGCGGTCATCTGACGCATGCTGATCCGGAAAAGCAGGATTTGTTAACGATCGACCTTTCATCGGCACGTGTTCGCCTGGCGGCCTGGTTACTTGATGGTGTGCGCCAGGGACAACCGCTCGGCGCATTACTCGGCTATCGCTTTGAGCGGCGCCTGCAGGAAGCCGGACTGGCCCAATTTATTAGTTCGTTTCGCGAAGTGGCTCCTTTGGTCGCGAGGAAGCTGGAACAGACCGCGCAGCCGGTCGAAAAGATTGCCGCCAACAGCGTAGTCGATGGCTTGCTCTTACAGACCAAATGGAAGGCTCAACCTAACCTGACGGATCTTTTCAGCACCCTCGAACCGAAACCAAAACCGGACCAGAACCAGACCAGCACGCTGGAAGCTGAACTGAACCTGCTCGACGAAGCCGTCGATGCTGTAAGTGATGCGCTGCTGGCTGAGAGCGTGCATCACGCCGTGCAGGGAAATCCCACGCGCACGGCCAGCACGCTGGATGCGATCGCCAGCGGCGAAGTTGCGCCTCCACAGTTGGACGTGGTCAGCACCGCGCGCACGGGAACGGCGTTGACCTATCGCGTCATCACTCTCTTCAGCGGCCCACCCGTTTTGCCTGACGAGTGGTCTCAGGCAGTCTCATTCCGAGCAAAAGCAGAGGCGCATTTGAATGCCTGGGCGGCGCAGCTGCTGGGAGACCCGACCAGGGTGCGCTGCCGGGTTGAGCGCATAGATCCAAATAGTGGTGCGGCGGCGGAAACGAAAGAATTGCGATTGAGTGATCTCAGCTTATCGCCACTTGATTTCATTTACGCAGCTCAAGGTAGTCGCGATGCGCAACCGTCCGAGATTGAGTGGCGCATCTTATACGCGCTCAGAAGAAAATCAGATGGCTTCTCAACGGATGCAGTGCTCCGGATAAATCCCGTGCGTGGTGATGATTGGACCGCTGCGGATGTCAGTTATGGTGAATTCGCCGAGCTGCTGCAGAGCGCGCGCAAACTAATTACCGGCGTCCGCGGCATCGACGGCAGCGAACTCAATGTTCCGGAACGTAACCAGGCCGCGGGCGTCGATCTACAGGAATTGAGCAAGCGCGCCGATGCGGCCAAGCTGCTCAATTTGGCACGGCCGCGCCGGTACCTCTGTCACCGACCGGCGACACGCCCGCTGATCGTGAGGTGCTCTCCCGGCAGATGATTTCGATCGCTACGGAGTTGGCGGAGCGGGTTGCGAAATTGGACGAGCCGGCAAGTGGTGCTAATCCAAATGACGTCCAGCTTGATCGTTTGCGCACAATTTTCGGGAGTTCGTTTGTCGTCCTGCCGCGATTTTCTGCGGCTAACGCAACTGAGTTGCAGCAGGCGCTGGCTAATAGCGAAACGATCCAGAACGGCGATGCCTTGCAGGCAGTCACCTGGTTCCAACGCGCGGCAAGAGTTCGCGAAGGGGTCGCCCGGCTGAATGCGTCGTTAGCCTATGCTGAAGCACTAGGAACGGGCGAACAAATTAATCTGCAAGTCGCCCAGCTTCCTTTTGCGGAAAACGATCGTTGGGTAGCCTTGCCGTTACAGCCCGGCAGACCGCTTTCAGCTTCCCGCTTTTCGCTCGTGGTTCAGGCGGCAAACAGCCTTGACGTGACTGAACCACTGACGGGCGTGTTGATCGACGAATGGGTTGAGCTGGTGCCGAATGCCAGCGAAACAACCGGCGTGGTGTTTCAATATGACCAGCCCGGCACCGCTCCGCCCCAGTGCATTTTGTTGGCGGTACCGCCCGATTTAGATCAGCCTTGGAATCTTTGGTCGCTCCAGCAGGTTTTGCTGGAGACCCTGGACCAGGCCCTGATTCGCGCCGTCGACCCCGACTCGCTTAACGAAGTGGGACATTATTAGCGTTCTAGGGTGTGGGAATTGTTCTAATGTTCGCTACCGGGCCTTGAAAGGCCGGGCTAAATTCACTTCGCCGCTACGCGGCTATTCAGTTTACGAGGCCAAAGCCCTGGAAGGAGAATCCTGGTGTCCTCAATAACGACTTGGATGCGTCTGGAAGCCGGCACTCGCACTGGCAGCATTAGTACGGGGCTGCAGGCGCGAATCTACGATCCGCTGTGGTTGCTCGCGCGCCAATGGCAGGTGGGAGAGTTTCAGGGTGAAGACAACGGCTCGCCGGCGCAAGCATGCTTTCAGGCTGAGTCGGCTCAGTTGACGCGTTTTCAGGCGCGGGCCATCGCTCCTAAGACAATGGTCAAAGCCGCACCCTACGCTGCCGAGATTCCCCTCGAAACCCTGGTCGAACATGAACGCATACGTCCTGACGCAGGCTCACAAACAATGACGGGCGAAAAACTTCGCCTCGCTGTGGACGGGGGGATGTACTTCCTGCGTCTGCTTGATCAGCAATCGACCTCCCAGAACTATCGCGATGCCTTCATTCGCAAATACGCCCTGCCGCCTTTGACTGAGGCAGATCGCAGCACGCTTGATGGTGACAGCCTCAGTTTTCTCGGCGTTATGATCGGTCGTGTTCCCGATGGGCGACGTCTTTACTCTTCGTTAGCACCGGCCGAAAATGGGGTCATAACCATTCCTCCTGAGCTGAAAGTTGCGTCTGGTGATTTGGCTGAAGTTAGGCAAGCGATTCAGTTTTGGCGGCAGTGGTATGAAACCTTCTTTAGCGAACCCCAGGTTGATGATTCATGCTGGTTGCCGGAAAGAATGGAGTACGCCTTCTCCGTGGCGGCGCGCTTGACTGACGGCGAGGTGCCGCTGACCGCGGCCGAATATTATGAGGGCCATCTGGACTGGTACGATTTCGACCTCAACGGCGAAATTAATCTGGGAGCGGGGAACGATAATGCGATTACTGAGATCAAACAGACGCTGGTTCCGGCGCCGATCAGTTACCGGGGGATGCCGGCGCAGCGATTCTGGGAGTTCGAGGATGCTCGCGTCGACTTTGGCGCCGTCAAAGCCGGGCCCGAAGAATTGGCGCGCATGCTTTTGGTGGAATTCGCCCTCAGTTATGGCAACGACTGGTTTGTGATTCCGCTCGAGTTGCCTGTCGGGTCGATCTGCCGTCCGCGTTCACTGGTGGTGACGAACACTTTCGGTGAGCGCTTCCTGATTCCCACAACTCATCATGCTGGTGAACCGTCTGCCTCCTGGCGCATGTTTCAACTGTCCTCGCCGCCGCAAACGGGTTCGTCGATAACCGTGGGAGATCCGGATCTGTTTCTGCTTCCGCCGGCGCTCCTCAAGACGCTGGAAAACGAACCAGTCGAAGAAGTTTTATTCCTTAGAGACGAGATGGCGAACATGGCCTGGGGCGTGGAGAAGATCATTGAGAGTGCCAGCGAAAGACCTTTAAACCGGTTCCAGCAGCAGAAGTATCCAACGGCTCCGCCCGCGGGCCCGTCCGACACGTTGAATTACCTGCTGGCCACTGCCGTGCCGGATTACTGGATTCCTTTATTGCCGGTGCAGAGCGAAGCTGGGTTGCGCCTGCAACGCGGAAAGGTTTTGCAGGTTGACGGCCAACTCGAAACCGTCGGGGCAAAAGGCCGCGTGCTCAATGCTGACCGGCCGCTGGCCATCTTTGAGGAAGAGATCCCGCGCGAAGGCATTCGTGTGACGAGAACCTGGCAACTCGCCCGCTGGCACGATGGCTCAACCCACCTGTGGATCGGCCGGCAAAAAGAAGTTGGCCGCGGTGAAGGATCGAGCGGCTTGCGGTTCGACTCGGTCTGACTACGGGGAGCGCATCAGGCGCCCTCGCCGCTCTTTTTGGAGTGCGCCGGCAGAGTCCGGACTTGTCAGGACGGCACGATGCTTTGGATTGGACTCAAAGACCTCCGCATCGCTGCTATTCTCCTCAGTCAAAGCGCGGGTGTTACTAACGCGCAACCGTCACGAG
>QHOP01000277.1 GCA_003219345.1 Verrucomicrobiota bacterium | reverse complement strand
TCCCGGTTGTATTTTGCGTCCGCGTCCTGTGGATCAAGCTGCACAGCCCCCTGGTAGCTCTCGACCGCTTTTTCCCATCGGGAAATCTTTTCGTTGGCGTCTGGCCCCCGCTCGCCGGCCCGGTAGAGCGCATTGCCAAGGTTGTAAAACGCGCGTTCCTGGAGCTTCAACTCGCGGTCCCTTGCGGACAACATGAAATGCAGTGCGGCCTTCCCCAGATCGCCCGCCTTGTAAGCGGCGGCGCCGGCGTTGAAGTGCAGCCGCGCATCGCCCGGTTTGGCGTTTTGCAGCGCGCGCGTGACTTCCTGCTCGGCTTCACCGCGCTTTCCGTCCTCGTATTGCTTCGCGGCTTCTTTGAGGTCGGGCAACTTCTCGTCCTTTTCCAGCAGCCGCTCGTACTCCTGCTGGGATTCCTTGAACTTGCCGTCTTCGTAAAGACGTTTGGCGCTTGCAGACGAAGCGGACGCCGCCAAGGGAACAGCGAGCAGCAGCGACAGCGCAGCCACGGCTTTGCCCCATTCGGCTTTCCCCGCGCTCACAAGGCTCTCTCTGCGCGGCAGGCGCTTGCGCTCGGGCAAAAGCATCTCCAGCAGCAGCGCCGCGCAGGCCAGCGCCAGCGGCCATTGAAAGCGTTCGTGGTAACGCTTGACCAGGCGCGAGGAAATATCGGACTTGGGGAGCGGGGCCAGGCCCTGTTCGTAAAGCGTTTCCATTGAGTTGGCTCCGCGCAACGCCTGATAAAAACCGCCGGTCACCGTGGCGATCTCTTGCAGCAGCTCTTCGTCCAGGCGCGATTTGACCACGTTGCCCTGTTCGTCCTTGATGTAACCGGTTGCGCCGCTCTCATCCGTCACCCGCAGCAATTCGCCGTTGGGCGTGCCCACGCCGACCGTGAAAATCTTCAATCCGGCCTTCGCCGCTTTCTTCGCCGTTTCGAGCGCATTGCTGTCGTGATCTTCGCCGTCAGTGAACAACACGAGGACCTTGTAGTTTTCTCCTTCCTTGAACGCCGTTTGCGCGGTTTCAATCGCTTCGGTCAACGCCGTCCCGCCCACCGGGATGATGCCGACCACGAGCGCTTCGACGCTCTGGCGAAAGGCGTCGTCATCGAGCGTGAGCGGACACTGCAAAAACGCCGCGCCGGCGAAGGGAACCAGCGCGAGCCGGTCGCTTTTGGCCAGCTTCATCAAATCCAGGGCGGCCAGTTTGGCGCGCGCGAGGCGATTGGGCCGCACGTCTTCGGCCAACATGCTGCGTGAAGTGTCAATCGCCACCACAATGTCGAGCCCGCGTTGTTTGGCTTCCTCCCAATCGAAACCCCACTGCGGCCGCGCCAACGCCAGCAGCGCGCAGCCGACCGCGAAAACGATCAAGACGAGGCGGATTTTCAGCCGTGCTTGCGAGACGCCGACGGTCAGTTGCGCCAGCAGCCGCGACTGCACGAACTGCGCCACGAGCGTTTGCTTCTTGCGCCACGCCCACCAGAGAAACCAGACCAGCAGGGGCACCGCCACCGCCAGTAACCAAAGCATCTGTGGATTGGCGAATTTCAATTTAGTCAGTTGTCCGTTGTCCGTCGCCAGTTGTCCGTTGAACTTTCGAGGCCAGGTCGTAGGCCGCGCACAACGAACCACTGACCACTGACAATTGACAGACGGTTCTCACGGCAATTTTCTCCACACGGTATGATGCAAGATAATTTCCAGCAGCAGGAGCACAAGTCCCGGCAGCGCCACGAATGGAAACATTTCCCGATAGCGCTGATACTTTTTGACAATGGCTTCGGTTTTTTCCAGCCGATCAATTTCATCGTAAATCGACCGCAACGTCTCGGTCTTGTCGGCGCGATAATATTTCCCGCCGGTGCGCCTGGAGATTTGCTGCAGCGTTGCCTCGTCGATATCCACCGGCTGCTGATCATAGCGTTTGCGGCCGAACGGGTCGATGTAGGGGATCGGCGCCATGCCGCGCGTGCCGACCCCGATGGTATAAACCTTCACCGCCAGCGTCTCCGCGGCTTCGGCAGCGGTCAACGGCGGAACGTTGCCGGCGTTGTTTTGGCCGTCGGTCATGAGGATGACCATTTTGCTTTTAGACTTCAATTCGCGCAAGCGGTTCAAAGCCGCGGTGAGCGCGGAACCAATCGCTGTGCCGTCCCTGTCCGGGGTCGCAATTTCGAGCCGCTCCAGGTTTTGCAGCAGAAAATCGTGGTCGAGTGTGAGCGGAGCGGCGATGTAGGCGTCGCGGGCGAAGGCGACCAGGCCGATGCGGTCATTGGGGCGTTTGTCGACGAACTTCTGCAATACGTCCTTCGCGATTGCGAGCCGGTTCACCCGTTGCCCCTGCAATTCGAAGTCTTCCGAACTCATACTGCCCGAGAGGTCAATCGCCACGACGATGTCAACGCCGCTGGCGGTGACCTTGGTTTCGCCTTCGCCGACCTGTGGTCGAGCGAGCGCGATAAAGAACAGCGCCAGCGCCAGCCAGCGCATCTGCGCCAGTATCGCTCCGGCGCGTGAACGCGTGATGCCGGTGATGCCGCGCACCAGTTGCACCGACGAATACAGAAAGGCGGGTTGAAAGCCGACCTTGCCCTTTAGCCAGGCCAGCAGCGGCAGCAACAACAGCAGAAGCAAAAAATATGGATGCGCGAAGGTCATGGAGTTGTCAGTCGCTCGTTGTCGTTTGTTGCTCTAACCCGTCGCCTTTCGCAACGGTTTCCAGCGGCAACGGCGTCTGTGGCGGCTCTGAGCCTGGCGATGGCTCTGCGGGCGCCGGGAGAGTTTCGGATCGCGGCTGGAAGTAGGAGGTTTCATCGACGAACCGCAGCGCGCTCTCGTGGAGTTCCTTCAACTGTTCGACGGTGGGTTCGTCTCGCGCGAACTTTACAAGATCGCAACGCATAAGAAAATCTGCCAGGGAACGCTTTTGAGTCAGCGACAGGAGCGCGCTGGACTGAAGTTCACCCAGAAATTCCTCGGTGGTGCGTTCCGGCGCGCGCATCGAGAAGGCTTCTTCAAGATAGGCCCGCAACGTATCGGAAACCTCTCTGCCAGTAGCGCCAGGCGAAACAGGAAAAGGCGGCGGCAGTCAGGGCGCCCGCCACGCACGAGAACCAGAACCAACCGCTCGGGATTTCCACCGGCGCCTTGATGTCGCGGATGTCGCCACTCAAAGCATTCGTCCCCGCGCTGTTGGTCGCGGAAGACGGGACAGGGATGATGACCGCGGAGGAGTTGGTTTTCATTTACATCGCTTCCCATGAACCGCCCCCTCACCCCGTCCCTCTCCCCCAATGGGGGAGAGGGTGGCCGGAGGTCGGGTGAGGGGGAGGTTCATGGTCCCAATGCGTGCGCAAAAGCGAAAGGAGGCTATCCATGATGACGGCGCTTTTCGCGTGTTTCAAAGAATCTCCCCAGCGCGCCGGCGTAGGGCTGGTCTGTTCGCAACTGGATCGAGTCGATGCGCGCCCCGCGAAACAGTTTGAGCAGCTCTGCCTGGGCCTTGGCCTGTCGCTGCGCGAACGCAGCGCGCTTTCGTTCATCGCCGGTGTTCACTTCCACCACTTCACCGGTCTCGGCGTCTTTCAACACCAGCCGGCCCAGCGCGGGAAGCTCCAGTTCGTAGCGATCAGTGATGTGCACGGCGACAACGTCGTGGCGGCGATTGGCCTGACGTAGGACAGTGAACGAAGCCTGGCGCAGCGTCGCAGACAACACGGCCTTCCGCCGCAAATGGGCGTCGCTCTCCGGACGCGTAGGCGCGGTCTGGCCCAGAAAATCCGACAGAATCACGACGATGGAGCGGTGCGGGAGCACGCGCAGGATGAGTTCCAGTGCGCTGTTCAGGTCGGTGCCGCGTTTTTTTGGTTCGTAAAACAGAATCTCGCGGATGACGCGCAGGACGTGCTTCCGGCCTTTGCGCGGCGGAATGAACTTCTCCACGCTTTCGGAGAAGAGGATAAGGCCGACCTTGTCGTTGTTGCGGATGGCGGAGAAGGCGAGGACGGATGCGATTTCGGCCGCCAGTTCGCGTTTCGATTGCGCGACCGAGCCGAACAATCCGGAACCGCTCAAATCCACGACCAGCATCACGGTCAGTTCGCGTTCCTCGACGAATTTCTTAATGAACGGATGGTTCATGCGCGCGGTGACGTTCCAGTCAATCGAGCGCACGTCGTCGCCGGGCTGGTACTCGCGCACCTCGTCGAAATTCATTCCCTGGCCTTTGAAGACGGAATGGTACTGGCCGGCGAGCGTTTCGCTGACGAGCCGGTTGGTGCGGATCTCGATCTGGCGGATTTTTTTAAGGATATCGCGGGGAATCATAGGAATGCGGAACGCGGAATGCGGAGTGCGGAATCGCGGGGAGCGCAGCCGCCTCGGCTGCGGTTCGGCGCGCCCTCGCGCCGAACATTTCGCCGGGGGACAAGCGAATCGGTTTGTGCGCGCGCGCCGCGAGGCCAACGACGAGGGCGTCGTTGGCTGCGCCCGGGGCGGGCGCGATCCCCAGTGCCAAAATCCGCGAGCGTTTTGCTCACGGGCCGGTTCGTCCGGATTCCAACCAGCCGGATTATTTTGAGGATTTTGCGGGGGATCATGAGCTTAGCCTCGATAACCTGTTCCGGGCTTTCGCAATTCGTATTCTTCACAAAGGTGTGTCTCTTGGAGTATTCAGTCAACGTTCCCCAAACGCGAAACATGTCGCCCTTGCTCTTCACTTGTGAATACTCAGCCTTGTTGCCACGGAAACAAGCAAGGCAGCCAAACATTCCATGTCCGTAGGGGCTGTAATCGGAAAACGCACATGTGATGCAAAGCCTCATGTGGCATCCTAGGGGTAATTGTTTTTCTAGTTCCAAAAGCTCGTCTTCGAACCAACCGCTTTTGCCTGTTGATTGGAATTCTTGGTCGCGGAATTTGAGTCGAAGTCTTACGACTTCGTCCTCTAATCCCCCCTCGGAGCTCGGTTTCCCCAAATCAAGCCAGGCCTTTATCAAGCCATCTTCGAAGCCGTTTGGAGTGGTGACTTGAATGGAAATCTCCACGTCAAACCTGCAGTCGCACAGACATTCCTGATGAATTTTGAATTGTTGCAACGATTGGGGTTTCGTATCAGCAACGGGCGAGAGTGAGTCCAAATCTTCTCCCTCGAATACGACATCTCGGATTTCGATTCGCAGAGACTTTCCATCAGTCTGAAGCGTTGTTGATACGCTTCCGTTCGCGTCCTGATACGTTGTTGGACATGATTTCATCACTGGATGAAATTGATCGGTTGAATGTGATCACCGAATCACGGCACCGGCAGTTCATCAAAAATCTTCTGAATGACCGTTTCACTCGTTTTCTCCTCAGCCTCGGCCTCGTAAGTGATGGCGACGCGGTGGCGCAACACGTCCATGCCGATGCTCTTCACGTCCTGCGGCGTGACGTACCCGCGTCCGCGCAGGAACGCATAGGCTTTGCCGGCGAGCGTGAGCGCAATCGTCGCGCGCGGTGACGCGCCGAGTTGAATGAAATCTTTCACGTCGATGTTGTAGTGCGCCGGGTCGCGCGTGGCGCAGACGAGGTCCACGATGTAATCCTTCACTTTGTCGTCCATGTAGATGTCGTTGATCACTTCGCGCGCGGCGAGGATGGTTTTGGCGTCCACGACCGCGCTCGCGCCGGGCAATCCGCTCGTGCGCGCCATCAGATCGAGGATTTGACGTTCCTCCTCGCGGTTCGGGTAGCCGATGCGCAGTTTCAACATGAAACGATCCACCTGCGCTTCAGGCAACGGGTAAGTCCCTTCCTGTTCAATTGGATTCTGCGTGGCGAGCACGAGGAACGGTTCTTCAAGTTTGAACGTCTGATCGCCGATGGTGACCTGCTTTTCCTGCATCGCTTCGAGCAGCGCGCTTTGGACCTTGGCAGGCGCGCGATTGATTTCGTCGGCGAGCACGAGATGGGCGAAGATGGGGCCGCGCCGCGTGGTGAAGGCGCCGGATTGCGGATTGTAAATCTGCGTGCCGATGACATCGGCGGGCAACATGTCCGGCGTGAATTGCAGTCGTGCGAATTTAACGTTGACGCTGGCGGCGAGCGATTTGACGGAGAGCGTCTTGGCCAATCCAGGGACGCCTTCGAGCAGGACATGGCCGTTGGCCAGGAGCCCAATGATGAGCCGCTCGACCAGATATTTTTGGCCGACGACGACTTTGTTGATTTCGTTGAGCAGCGGCTGCACGAACGCGCTGGCCTGCTGCACCTCTGCGTTGATAGCGCTGATGCCGGTATTCATTTTTCGCGATGATAATGCCCGATGGACAACTGAACCAGCAAATGCGTTCAGAAAAAGTCAACGGCACAATCCTTGCATCCGATTGCCTGAGAAGATGGTGAAATAGCGTTGCCAGGTTTTTGAAGATGCCTATGCTCAACCTCCTGTTTGTCCGTTATGAACGGAAATTTGCCCGAATTGCGGGAACATTTTCGCAGGATGCGAGCGGCTTATCTGGTCCTGTTGATCTCGCTGATCCCGACGCTGATCGCTTATCGCCGGGTCAAATACAACGTAATGGCCCGCGACCAGGCGCGGTTTGAGCAGGCGGTGCAGTCCACGCGGGATGCCCTGACTCAGCGAATGGAGAGTTACCTTTCGGCGCTGCGCGGCTTGCGCGGGTTGTTCGATGCGAACCAGACGGTCACAGCGGAACAATGGGAGAAATACGCCCGTAGCATCGATTTGAAATGGAATTACCGCGGCATGGTGGACATCGGCTTCGCGCGGCGCGTCAGGCGGGAGGAAAAAGACCGCCACGTTGCGGCCATGCGCAGCGCGGCTTTTCCCGATTACAGGCTGAAGGCGAACGAGGATCGCGACGAGTATTTCCCCGTGATTTACCTGAGCGCTGTCACCAATTCCCCCAACTGGGCGCCGGGCTGGGATCTTTTCAATGAGCCTGCGAGAAGCAACGCGATGGAACGGGCGCGACAGGCGGATCGTCCGATTGCCACCGGCAAAGTGACGCTGCTGACGCCCGACGGTCCCAAGCCCGAATCAGGGTTTGTCGTTTATCTGCCGGTGTATCGCGACGGAGTAAAACCGGAGAATGGGGCGGAACGAAAAGAGGCGACGATTGGCTTCGTCTTCGCTTCGTTTGTCGCGCGCGAACTGGGCGACGCCATCCTCGGAGCACAGACGAATGGCCTGGTGGACATCGAAATCTTCGACGGAGGAGCGCCCGCTCCGCAGACCTTGGTATTTGACAGTGACGGAATTCTGGCGGCGGGAAATCCAGCCATGTCGCGCCACCTGTCGAAGGCAGTGCCGCTGGAAGGATTTGGTCGGAGCTGGACGATTTATTTCTCCACGCTGCCTGCCTTCGAATTGGACTCCAAAAAGCGTTTGCCGTGGATCGCCTTGTTCGGCGGGGTGACCGTTTCCCTGCTGCTGTTCGGCATTGCCTGGACACAGGTGGGGGCGCGCTCGGCGGCGGAAGTGTTGACCGGTGAGCTGCGCCAGTCCGAGGAGCTGCTCAGGCGAGCCAACGCCGAAATGCGCACGAAGATCCACGAGGGCCAACAAGTCGAAGATGCCCTGGCGGCCGAGAAGGAACGATTGGCTGTCACTCTCCGTTCCATTGGCGATGGTGTGATCACGACGGACATCGCAGGGAACATTGTGCTGTTGAACCGGGCGGCGGAAAACCTCACCGGCTGGACGGGAGCCCACGCGGTGGGCCGGCCGTTGAGCGAAGTGTTTCAACCTTTGGACGAGACCACGCGCGAGCCGTTGGACAATCCCATCGAACGGATGCTGAGAGCCGATACCGCGTTCGGCCGGGGCTCGCCGACGGTGCTGGTTTCGCGAGCGGGCCGGGAACGGATCGTCATGACCCTCGGCGCGCCAGTCCACGATCACACGGACAGCATCATTGGTGTAGTGCTCATCTTTCGCGACATCACGGAAAACCGCAAGCTTGAAGCCGAACTTCACAAAGCGAGCAAGCTTGAATCGCTCGGCTTGTTGGCGGGTGGCGTCGCGCACGATTTCAACAACGTTCTGACCGGCATTTTCGGGAATATTTCGCTTGCGAAAATGTTTGCTCCGGCCGACAGCCCAGTCCGGGAGCGGCTGGAAAAGGCCGAGCAGTCCTGCCTTCGGGCCAAGGAAATGACCGGCCAGTTGTTGACGTTTGCCCGCGGTGGGGCGCCGATCCGACGCGTCAAGTCGGTTCCACGGCTGCTGAAAGAATCGTGCGACAACGCCGTGCTGGGCTCGAATGTTCGCTGCGAGTTTTGGTGCGCCCCGGACCTTCAGCCAGTCGAAGTGGACCAGGGACAAATCACGCAAGTGTTCAACAATCTGCTGGTTAACGCCGTTCAGGCGATGCCCGAGGGGGGAAGAGTCCGGGTGCGCGCGGAGAATGTCCCGGCGGGAACCCGGGCCGGCCTGCCTTCTCCCGACGCCGGCTACGTGAGGATTTCCATACAAGACGACGGTCCGGGGATTCCACCGGAGCATTTGTCGCGGATTTTTGATCCTTTTTTCACGACGAAACACAAAGGCCGCGGCTTGGGGCTGGCCACGGCGTATTCCATCGTGCGCAAGCACGACGGGCTGATCGAAGTGGAGTCCAAAAGGGATCAGGGCGCGACGTTTCACATTTACCTGCCGGCACCGACGCAAGCGGTGGCGACGGAAACGGAGGAGCAGAACCCGCCGCCGAGCGGTCAGGGCCGCATCCTCGTGATGGACGACGAGCCGGACATTCTAAATTTTTCCCATGACGCGCTGAAGCGCCTTGGCTACGAAGCCGAGTTGGCACGCGACGGGGCAGAAGCCATTCGACGTTATCGAGAGGCACTTGAGGCGGGCCGGCCGTTTTCAGCCATCATCATGGACCTCACGATTCCCGGCGGTATCGGCGGCAAGGAAGCCATTAAAGATCTGCTCGAACTCGATCCACAGGCCAGGGCAATCGTCTCCAGTGGTTACTCGAACGATCCGGTCATGGCCGAATTTTCCAAATACGGCTTCTGCGGGGTCGTGGCCAAGCCGTATGAAATCCGCGAGCTCGCCCGAGTGCTGCGGGAAGTGATCGGTTCCGACTCGTCGTCACACTCCCAGGCGCAGGCTTGACCCAGACAGATTCACGTTATCAGAACAGGGCGTGCGCCGCCTCAATGTCCCGCTCGATTTGCTTTCGCAGCGCTTCGAGAGAAGGAAACCTGTGTTCCCCGCGCAGTTTTCCCACAAACGCAATTCCCAGTTCCTGATCGTAAAGGTCCCCGGAGAAATCGAGCAAGTGGACTTCGATTTGGAGCTGCCGTGCGGGGTTTTGCAGCGTGGGGCGGAGGCCAATATTAACGACCGCCCGATGTTGCCGGTCTCCGACGAGCGTGTGCGCGGCGTAAACGCCGTTGGGCGGAACGACCAGGCCGGCAAACTCCAGATTCGCTGTAGGAAATCCGAGTCGTCGCCCCAGTTGGTCCCCGCGGATGATTTTTCCGGCAAGCGCGTAGGTGCGGCCGAGCATTTGGCTCGCGGCGTCGAGGTTGCCGTCGCGGATGGCTTCGCGAATTCTCGTGCTGCTGACCACCTTCCCGTCCAGCGAAACTGAGGCCAGCCCGTGCACCGTGAAATGCAGTTCCTTTCCCAGCCGCTTCAGAAGTTCGACGTTACCGCTTCGCCGGTATCCGAACGTGAAGGCGCTGCCGACGCACAGGCTGTGCAGGTTGCGGAAGTCTCCTGCCAGCGCGCGAATGAATTGCTCGCCGGAAATTTCACTGAACGCCTGGTCGAAATGGATCGACAGCGCGACGTCGATGCCCAACGACTCAATCACGCGCAATCTTTGCGAAAGCGAATAAATCAAGAGTGGATTACGTTCGGGCGCGACAACTGAATTTGGATGGCAATCAAACGTGATGGCGACGGCGATGCCTTCGTGCTGGCGCGCGTCCTCGATCGTTTGCCGGATGACCTGCTGATGGCAATCGTAAAACCGTAAAACCGTTGAACTGTCGGATGCGCCTTTCGATTTAACGATTTAACGATTCAACCGTTTAACGATTTAAGCCGCCAGTTTCAAAAACGGAATCACGCGTTTTTCGAGTTCGCGCGGTGACAGCGCCAGCACCTGGTCCAGCGGCAGGGCGTCGGCCACGTAGAACTTCCCGGATGAAATCCTGCGGAGTCTGGCCAGATGCGCACCGCAACCGAGCTTTTGACCGAAGTCGTGCGCGAGGGTGCGGACATACGTGCCTTTCGTGCAGGCGACGCGAAAGTGGCCAATCGGCTCCCGGTAAATGTTGAGCCGAAAGCTGTAGATGTGAATGAGCCGTTCCTTGCGTTCCACTTCGATGCCTTTGCGGGCGAGCTTGTAGAGCGGCACGCCATCCTTCTTTATGGCGGAAACCATCGGCGGCATTTGCATCCGGTCGCCGACGAAGGCAGCGGCCGCTTCGTTCAACTGATCGAGCGTCAACGGGGGGACAGGCAGGGAGGCGGCGAGTTCGCCGTCGGCGTCGTAGCTGGTGGTCGTCTCGCCGAGTTTGATCGTCCCTTCATAGACTTTGTCGGCGGCCATCAGTTTTTCAGAAAGCTTGGTGCCGCGCCCCAGCACCACGATGAGCAGTCCGGTGGCGTTGGGGTCAAGCGTGCCGCAGTGGCCGACTTTTTTGATTTGAAACCGGCGGCGCACGGCGTCCACCACGTCATGCGAAGTCGGGCCGACCGGTTTATCGACAAGCAGCGCGCCGTCGAGCGGGTCAAATGCGTGCATGAATCAGTGCGTCGAGTCGAGGACCTTTTTGAGCGCGGCGATCACGCGGCGCTGAACGGCCAGCGGCTTGCCCGAGATGCGCGCGCCGGCGGCGGCCGGGTGTCCGCCACCGCCAAACTGACTGGCGATTTCACTTACGTCCACGGACTCGCTTTTCGAGCGCAGGCTGACGCGGGTCAGTTCATGGTCCATCTCCTCGAAGATGCACGCTACGACGACCGGCTCGATCGCGCGGAGATGGTCAATGAGGCCCTCGCTGTCCGCCGAGTCGGCGCCGGTGCGCGCGTAGTCCGCCTTCTTCAGCCAGAAGTAGGCGATCTGGTCGTCGTGCGTCAGCCGGAAACGATTGTAGAGGTGTTTCAGCAGGCGGGCGCGGGACAGAGGATAAGATTGGTAAACTTCATGGCAGATTTTGGCGAGGTTTGCGCCGAGCTTCACCAACTCTGCGGCGACGTGGTAGGTGGACGGTCGGGTGCTCGGATACTGAAATGAACCGGTATCGGTGGAAACGGCGGTGAACAGGCAGTCGGCAATAGGCGGCGTGATGGGCCACCTCGTCGTCTTGAGCAGTCGGAAAATCAGCTCACCGGTGGACGATTCGCGTTGCGAGACCCAGTTGATGTCGCCGTAGCGTGTGTTGCTTTGGTGGTGGTCGATATTTATGAGCCGCTTGCGGTTTTGGATGCACTTCCCCACCTTGCCGAGCCGCTCGAAGCTGGCGGAGTCAGTGGCAATGACGCAGTCGAACCGCTGACCAGGGGACGGTGGTTGAATCAGGTTTTGCGTGTCGAGGAACGCCAGTTTTTGCGGCACGCGGTCTTCATTCCAGCAAACGACTTTTTTGCCCTGGTTCCGGAGCGCGAGCGCGAGGCCAAGCTGCGACCCGGTGCAGTCGCCGTCCGGGCGGACATGGCCCGCGACGCAGATGGTTTTGCTCTGGGCGATCCCTTCCCGGATGCGGTCGATGATCTTCGGATAGGGTTTCATGAAGGGGACTGGGACCGTTCGATCTCCTCCATAATCTCCAGCACGCGGTTGCCTCTCTTTACCGAATCGTCCAGCACGAAGCGTAATTTGGGAGTGTATTTGAGCACGACGGCGCGGCCGACGAGGCCTTGAATGCGCGGCCGCTCCTTCTTGAGGATTTCAAAACCCTTCCGTTGCTGTTCGGCTGTTCCGATGATGCCGACGAAAACGGTTGCGGACTGCAAGTCGCCCGCCACGCCGACGTCGTTGACCGTGATCAAGCCGGCTTGGCCGACGGGAATTTCGCGCCGAATGACTTCGCCGATCTGGCGTTTGAGAAGCTCGCGCACGCGTTGGTGTCGGAGAGACTGCATAGGGTTGCTTCGAGAAGTTTAAGACGCAGTTAAGGTCGATAGTAAACCAGGCGTTGGTCGAATTGTTCGCGCGCGCTTCTTTTCTATCGTCGCTGGAAATTCAATTTCCAATCCCGTCGCGAGCCGTTCGTCACAGCTTTTGCGGCACCTTTTCCAGCGTGCAACACTCAATGGCATCACCGACCTGGAAATCATTAAAGCCGTCCAGGCGGATGCCGCATTCCATGCCCGCGCGGACTTCGTTGACTTCATCCTGAAAACGTCGCAACGAGAGGGAGACGCCTTCGTAGATAAGGCCTTTGCGGCGTTGGACGCGCATCTTGCCTTTGACGATGCGTCCGCTGGTGACGACGCACCCGGCAACATTCCCGCCCTTGGACAGTGCGAAGACCTTACGCACCTCTGCGGAGCCGACGACGATTTCCTTGACCAGCGGATCCAGCAGGCCCGCCATCGCCTCCTTCACTTCGTCGATCAGTTCGTAAATAATGGCGTAGAGTTTCATTTGGACTCCCTCGCGTTTGGCCAGGTCGGACACGCCATTGTCAACGCGAGTGTGGAATCCGAGAACGATCGCTTTGGAGGCAGAAGCCAGGAGCACGTCGGACTCAGTGATCGTGCCCACGGCGCTGTGGATGACTTCGAGCGCGACCTTTTCCGATTCGATTTTGTTCAGCGCCTCAACAATCGCCTCGACCGAGCCTTGAGTGTCGGCCTTGACGACGACTTTAAGGACTTTGCTGGACTCCGAAGCCAGTGTTTCGAACAGGTTTTCCAGCGTGACCTGCGGACGCCGCTCTTTTTCCTCGCCGCGAACCTTTTCGATCCGTTCCTCGGCCAGAGCGCGCGCGTCCTTCTCGTTCTCCACCACGCTGAATTCCAAACCGGCTTCCGGCACTCCATTCAATCCGAGCACCTTCACCGCAACCGATGGTCCCGCTGCCTTCAGCCGTTTTCCTTCCTCGTTTATCAGCGCGCGGACTTTGCCCCAGTATTGTCCGCAGATAACCATGTCGCCGACATGCAACGTTCCTTTGCGAACCAGCACGGTGGCCGTAGGCCCTCCGGGTTCGAGGCCGGACTCGATCACGTTGCCTTTGGCAGGGCGCTCGGGGTTGGCTTTGAGCTCCAGGACCTCCGCCTGGAGCACGATCATTTCGAGCAGCTTGTCGATGCCCTGCTGCGTAAGCGCCGAAATGTCCACAAAAATTGTGCTGCCGCCCCACTCCTCACAAACCAGTCCTTTGTCCTGCAACTGCTGGCGGACTCTCATCGGGTTGGCGTTTGGATGGTCGGATTTGTTGACCGCGACGATGGTTGGCACCTTGGCCGCCTGCGCATGGCTCAAGGCTTCGAGCGTCTGCGGCATGACGCCGTCGTTGGCCGCAACGACCAGCACGACGATGTCCGTCACGTTGGCGCCCCGGGCGCGCATTGAGCTGAAGGCCGCGTGACCGGGTGTGTCGAGAAACGTGATCTGCTGCCGTTCGTTTTTCCGCTCCGGATGCGGAATGGAAATCGTGTACGCGCCAATGTGCTGGGTGATGCCCCCGGCTTCTTTGGCCGCGACATTCGATTTGCGGATCACGTCGAGCAGCGTCGTCTTGCCGTGGTCAACGTGGCCCATGATGGTAACCACCGGCGCGCGCAACCTCAACTCTTCGGGCTTGTCCTCGACATCCTTTTCGACCGGCATGGGCGGGGCGTGCACGATGCCCGCGCCGCGCTCCCGTTTTTCTGCCTCAAACCGGAAGCCGTATTTGGCGCACAGTTTTTGCGCGGTGATTTCGTCGATGGACTGATTGACGTTGGCGAAGACACCCAATTCCATCAAATCTGCGATTAATTGGAACGGTTTGCGTTTTAATTGCTCGGCCAGATCACGAACAACGACCGGTGGCTTAAGGGTGATGAGCTCTCCCGTGGCGGGAGGGACAAATTTAGGCGCCGGCGGCGCCGCGGGTTGCGCTGGCACTCTGGCGGCAGCCTTCTGTGGCGTGGAGGCGACGACTGGCTTGTCAGCAGGCCTGGCCAGCCTGGTCGTCGTCGCTGGCTTTGGCGGGAGTTTTGCAGGACTGACCTTCGCCCCGCTTTTCGGAGCCGACTTCTGCGGCAGGTGAATGAATCCGACTTTTTCTCCAATCGCCGGCTTTGGCGGAGAGGGTGGTTCTGCCGGCGTGATCACCAAAGACTCCCACTGGGCTTGCCAGAGGCGACGTTGATATTTCAACTGGAGGCGATGGCGGTTGCGGCGGCGCTGAAACAATAAGGACGGGCTCAGGAGCGGGAGGGGCCTCGGCGACGGCCAGGGGTTTGGCGCCGCCCAATTGCACCTCCAGGTATTCCGCAGTGATTTTATCGAGCGAACTCGACGGGACTTTGGCGCCGGCAATGCCCAGTTCCTTGGCTTTGGCAAGGACTTCCTTGCTTTCGATTCCAAGTTTCTTCGCGATGTCGTAAATACGAACGGGCATAAATATTCTGTTCCGAGCGGATATTCCGCAAAGTCTTCACGCGCTTAACCTGCTGACGTTGGAATTGCCGAGCGCACGACTTTACTAGGCAACGGATGTTTCGCCAATCTTCGGATTGCGCCGGGCGGCTTCCGACCGAACCGCCTCAATAATCGCGGACGCCTGCTCCCCGATCTCCGGAAATTCCGCCAAATCGCTCGCTTCCGCCTGAAGCAAGGCCTCCAAACTCAAAAACCCGCGGTGCACCAGCACGTCGGCCTGTTCCTGCGTAATGCCGGGAATGGAAGCGACGGCTTTGATCGCTTGAGCCACTTTTTCCTCGAAGCCCATCGTCGTGAGATGCTCCGGTTCGATGTCCACCTGCCAGCCGGTCAGTTTGGAGGTCAGTCGGGCGTTTTGGCCGCGCTTGCCGATCGCCAGCGAAAGCTGGTCTTCGCTGACCAGGATCTTCACGCGGCGTCTGGCTTCATCGACCTCAAAGGTCTTCAACTTCGCGGGCGCGAGCGCATTCGTAATAAAACTCCTGACATGCGGATCCCACTTGATGATGTCCACCTTTTCGTTGTTCAACTCGCGCACGACGTTCTTCACCCGCTGCCCGCGCAGGCCGACGCAGGCGCCCACCGGGTCCACCTTTTCGTCGCGCGACCAGACCGCCAGCTTGGTGCGGAAGCCGGGCTCACGCGCGATCCCTTTGATTTCAATCGTGCCATCGCTGATTTCGGAGACTTCCAACTGAAAAAGCTTCACGACGAACTGCGGGTCGGCGCGCGAGAGAATGATCTCCGGTCCGTGCGGGCTTTGTTCGACCGCCTTGACGTAACAGCGGATGCGTTCGCCGATCTGGTATTCCTCGGTTGGCACGCGCTCACGGTTGGGTAGCAACGCCTCGAATTTGCCCAGGTCAACCGTGACGTCCGACCGTTCGAAACGCCGGACGGTGCCACTGACAATGTCGCCGGTCCGGTCCTTGAACTCGGAGTAAATGAGTTCCTTTTCAGCGCGGCGGATGTGCTGCATGAGCGCCTGCTTGGCGTTCTGCGAGGCGATGCGCCCGAAGTTGGCCGGAGTCACCTCGACTTCGATTTCATCGCCGAGTTGGGCGTCGGATTTGAGGCGCCGGGCGTCAAAGAGAGAAATCTGGTCATGCTTGGAGGCGACCTTGTCGGAGACGACCAGCTTGGCGAACGCTCTGATGTCGCCGGTTTTGGGGTCGATGGCGCAGCGCAATTCACGGGCCGGACCGACCGCCTTTTTGGCCGCGGACAGCAACGCCTCTTCCACGGCCTTCACCAGGACGTCCTTGTTGATGCCCTTCTCGCGTTCCCAATATTCCAATATCGCTAAAAATTCAGAGTTCATACACACATCAATTGTTCCCTTGCGGAGAACAAAAAAGTCGGCAGAATCTTGATCTCCGACTTCGGCGCGCTGGCGAACCAGCAATAATTCACTAGTGTGGGCAGCGTACTGATCCAAAATTGTGTCGTCAAGTGAAAACGCAGCAGTGAAAATTTTTGCAATTTACGACCGTGTGTTCCAAGCTTGAACCATGACGACACCGCTTGCGCTCGTTTTCTATGAGAGGCTGTTGCCCGGCAGCCAATTGGTCAACCGCTTGCAAGACCTGGGCTATCGAGTGCAAACCATCAGCGATGTCCAAACGCTCGTGCGGCAGGCCCTGCAGGAAAAACCGCTGATTCTGGTGACGGATCTCGCCTCCGCCTATGCAGACATGTGTGCGATCATTCGTGAACTGAAAAGGAACCCGGAGACCCGGCACATTCCCGTCCTCGCGTTCACCGAGCTAAAGAACGAAAAAATGCAAGCGGCGGCCGCCGCCGCGGGTGCCACGATCGTGGCGGGCAATGACGCCATTCTCGACCAGCTCCCGCAACTGTTGGATCAGGCGCTGCAGGTCGAGTGACCCCCGTCATATCCAGTTCATACGATTTATGGAAATTCCCCTGGTTAAATTGGCGAAGGGTATTCATGTCATGCACCTGTTTTATCGCGTCCACCGCGTTGGTTGGTCCCAACTGTCCGCCGGTGAATCTGCCAGCGCGCTCGCGAAACTCGAAGCGCTTTGCGCGACCAACGCCGCCGCGTCGCATCCGAGATTGACCACTTATGTCAACATTGGCGGCAAGGCGGACCTGGTTTTCATGCTGACCGCGGCGGAATTAGGTCAAGCAGGCCGGATTCACCGCGAGCTGGAAGCTTGTTTTCCTGCTGGAACCCTGGAGCGCGCTTACAGTTACCTGAGTGTGACCGAACTGCCCGAATACGTTACGACCGAAGAGGACATGAAGCAGACGCTCGTTCAGCAGGAAAAACTCGAGCCGGGCAGCGACCCGTTTAACAAGCGCCTCGCCGAAATGCGTCAGCGGCAGGCCGAATACGAGCATTATCGGCTCTACCCTGAATTGCCGGATTGGGAAGTGATGGGGTTTTACGGGATGAGCAAACGACGCCGCGGCTCGGACAACTGGTATCTGCTTGATTTCGCGACACGGAAAAAACTGATGGGCGGCCACGCGCGCGTCGGACGCAAGTTTGCCGGACGCGTTTCGCAGCTCATCACCGGCTCGACCGGCATTGACGACTGGGAGTGGGGCGTGACATTGATGGCTCACCAACTGGACGCTTTGAAGGAGATCGTTTACGAGATGCGGTTTGATGAAGTCAGCGCGCGCTACGGGGAGTTCGGGCCCTTTTATGTCAACCTGCGCCTTCCACCGGCCGCCCTTTGGCAGCACCTTCGCTTGTAGGCCGGTTTTTCGCAAGCGCACGAGTGAGCCTGGCTGAACTGCGCCACCCTCCAGCTTGAGAAAAACTAATCCTTGACGTTAACGGCGCAGGTCCCTTAAATAAGCGGGTAATTTCGAGGCGCATGCGTTTTTCCGTAAACTGAAGCGGACACTTGTTGGTGGGGGCCAATGAGTGTCCTCTTTTATTTTGCGTCTCAGAGAACAGGAGCAAGTTATGGCCAGTGGTAAAGTCAAGTGGTTCGACAATAAGAAAGGGTTTGGCTTCATCGCCCAGGATTCCGGCCAGGATGTCTTCGTGCATCACACCGCCATTCAGGGACAAGGGTTCAAAACCTTGAACGAAGGGGAAGTCGTGAACTTCGAAATTGTCGAAAGTGCCAAAGGCTTGAAAGCCCAGAACGTCCAGCGCGCCCAGCAGTAGCTTCCCTGGAAACCCGACTCGCGGTTTCCTCGAATACAACTTCTGGCAGTGTCCCATTCCCTGCAACGCGCGCTGTCCTCAACGCACGGGTCGGCGGGGAAGGCGCACGCTACAGATTCAGATCGGGAGACGGCAAAAATTCCGGTAGCGGTAAAGTTTGAAGGGCATAGTCTTATCCCTGGATGACCGATTGTTCAGCACAACCCGTGAGGAGCCTCTACGTTCATGTGCCGTTCTGCGCGCACAAATGCGCGTATTGCGCTTTCTACTCGGAGGCGGCCGGCGGCAAAACGGTCAATCGCTATGTCGCGTCGCTGGTGCGTGAAATGGAACGGGTGGCTGGCGATCTGAAACCGAGCACGGTTTTTTTCGGCGGCGGCACGCCTTCGCTCCTCAACCTGCGGCAGTGGGAGCAAATTCTGAGAGCGATGGGGCGGCTGAACCTTCTCGGCGCCGCGGAGTGGACGGTGGAATGCAATCCGGCAACTGTCTCGCTCGACAAGGCCAGGCTGCTCCGTGCTTTCGGGGTCAACCGAATTTCAATCGGGGTCCAGTCGTTGGATGAAAATACGCTCAGCCGGCTGGGGCGAATTCACAGCCGCGCGATGGTGTTCAAATCATTCGATATCCTGCGCAAAGCCGGCT
>QHOP01000407.1:10181-16424 GCA_003219345.1 Verrucomicrobiota bacterium | reverse complement strand
CAAATGGGGTCATGGATTGGTTCATGATCATAGAGTGCGACCGGCACGAACGGCGGCGTGGTTTCCCGGCGCGCGCTTTCCCGGATGGCGGCGAGGACGGTCTTTCGAAAATCGCGGGCGACCTGGGCGTAGCGATCGGCTTCGGCCTGCTCGCCGACCTCAGCCAGCACGGCGCTCAAATCGCGGATCGCGCGCCAGGCTTTGGAGTTCACGTTGATGCTCTGCACGGGCGTGTGAATGTCGCCACAGTATTGCTCCCTGGGGAACAGGCCGTGTTTGCCGGTGCGATTGTCCACGAGGCGGCGCGCCTCCTTTTCCCAAAACGGACGCAACGCTTTGACTGCGGCCGCGTCACGCGTTTGCCAGTAATAACGACACAGGTTGAGAAGCTTGAATCCCGCCTGGTGGAACTCGAGGCCCTTGCGAGTGAAATCAAAGAGCGGCACCATCAGCCGGCGCATGTCGCTCTCGTATCCCCACACCATCATCGCCAGCGCGGCGTCGCTGCCTTCGGCCTCGTAAAGTCTGTCGTATTGGTTGCCGGCGCTGTAATGCATCCGGTCGCCATGGATCAGTTCGAAGTTTTGACAAATCAGATGTCGCCACGCGTCGTTGACATAAGGCTCGGGCGTTTCGACGTTCATGCCCCGCGACAGAATCTCCTTCCACCTGCTCGCGCAGGATTCGCGTTGCCGGGAGTACTCCGCAGCGGTCAGACTCAATGGGGTGGACGCATCCAGCGGTTGGGTCGGCACGGCCAGCACCACGAGCTGGTTGGCACTGAGCCGGGCGTGAAGACTTTGGCGTTCCCATCTCCAGTTCCGGTCACAGAACGCGAGAATGTGCCCTTGCTCGTCGGTGACCTTGCCATCGCCAAATTGGATCGGCGATTTCGCATCGACTTGCGCGGTGACGAATCCATTGGTGCCCTGTGCCAGCGAGAATTTCACCAGCACCACGCCGCTTTCCGCCAGTTGCGGGTCGGTGCTGGCGAACGCTTCGAGCCGATAGATTTCCGGCGGATGGTCAAATCGCTTTTGGTCAATCGGCACCATGCCTTCGGATTGAAACGGTGAACCGTGCCGATAACGAATCTCAACGATCGGCAGATAGCCCTCGGCCAAAGTCGGTTCGCTGAGACGGTCGCGAAGCGCGCCGAAGATAAATTCGTCCGGTCCGACGCGGAAAATGACCGGCGTGCCGACATCATTCCAACTGCGCGCGCCGCCGCGAAGATTGATGCCGCTGCCATTGGAGATGAGCCGCGCTTTGACCTTGGCGTTGGGCGCGCTCAGCGCGATGGGATAATACTTGAAGTCGGCATTCACGTAACGCGGCGGCGGCAACAGTTTTTCAAAGAATTCGTAGCTCGGTCCGTCAGGCTGGCGCAGCGCTGCTTCGCCCCAGAGGTCGGACCGGGACGCGAGTACGTCTTCGAGTGTGGGCAGCGGGGAACTTGTGGAAGCGGCGGGAGGTTGGGCCTGCAAACTCCCCAACATTGCCCCAAGCGCAATGGCAAGGAACACACACGCCGGGAATGCCGTTCCTGGTGTGGAGTGTTTTGTGCGCAGCGACATAACTCTGGCTTTGGTGTTCAGGGAACGCGCACCCGAGTTTGCCGCGGTTGGAATTCCACAGCAATCCGGAAATTCGACTCCCCTAGGGAACGGAGCATACTGGACATTCCCACCCGGAGGCGCTCGCCCGGTTCCCCCTCTCCCTGGGGGCAGAGGGCTGGGGTGAGGGCGAGCGTCTGATTCCACTACGGTTTTCGCAACCGGTAAAACGCGGTCCCAACGGAGGCTTCATTGGTAATCGTATTTTGCCCGTTCACAACGTCCGGCGTTTGCGAGACGTCCGCCCAATCCGGCGGCGACAGTGAGGAAGTCTTTTGCAGCGCGAAACCGGTCGCCGAACTGGTCCACGAAAGGACGGCATTCGCGCCGGCGCGAGCGATGGTCAGCGGTGGTCGGGACGGCGGGACAATCGTGAACGCCAGGATTCCGTTGTTGCCGTCCACCGCGAAGACAAGGTTGCCGGCAAAGACCACCTGGCCGATGAAGTTGCCGTTGGGTTGCGAGTTCACTGGGAAGTTGTATTTGGCCACCAGGAGCGGATCATTGAAATCGGTCGCATCGTAGAAGTCGAGCGTGTCGGGAGCATTGATATCGTTGGAAAAATCGATTCCCGCCAGAAGATTTCGAGTCAGGTCCAATCCGACCGGGCCAAGCGAGGCGGGGAAACTATTGTAGTTGGTGACAGCCGCGCTCGATTGACCGGCCAGGTCATAAGTGGACGATCGCAACTGCGTCCCTTTCCGTTTTTGCCAGAAGGCACTCCCGGCACCGAACTGCAAACTGCGTCCGATAGTGCCGGAACCGTAGCCTTGAGAGAACGAAGTGGAGATAAAACTGCCCATCGTGCCGTCCGCGGGCGTCAGTAGAGCGGCGAGCGTTCCGGCATTGGCGTCGATCAGGATTTCCGTGTTGGTGGCGGCGCCGCGAACCGCCATCGTGTCGCCCCAACGGAATGGACTGGTCAGTCCGGCCGGTTCACCCGAAAAGACCGGCGTCGGCACGGTATCGGGACTGGAGTTCCCCCAGCGGTAGAGATTATAGACGGCAGCGCCTGTGGTGGCGCTGGTGTCCATGTTAGCGGCGTAGAGCGCGCCATCTTCACCTGCACCCATGGCCAACAGAATGATGCTTCCGCCGCTGATGCCGGAGGTGTTGAGCTGGTACAAGTCCAAGCCCGTGGTTGCGTCCAGCACATTGATGCTCAGACCGTCCGACGGGCCGGTGCGGCTGATGAGATAGACCTGATTCGACAGACTGTTGTAGGCGATGCCGCGATACAACGGCGTGCGGCCCTGGCCATCACTATCTCCCGGCAGATAGTCCCGGCTTTGTGGTGCCAGACTCCACAGCGGCGAGAGGCGATGAAAATTTTCCCCGGGCAGCACTGTCACCACGGCATTGGAACTGGCGGCGGGTCCGGCGTCGTTGCTGACAATCACGCGATAATCCCCGGCATCGCTGAACCGTGCGTTGGAAATGGTGTAGGTGGAATTGGTCGCGCCCGCGATGTTGGTCCTGTTGAACTGCCACTGGAAGGTCGCGATGTCCGCGGTGATCACGCTCAATGTGCCGCTGCTTCCAGTGACCAATCGGAGGCTTTGGGGCTGTTGCAGAATCGTCGGCGGAGCGAGCGGACCGGAGGCCACGGCGAAGGCCAGGATGCCATTGTTGCCGTCGAGCGCGAAAACTTTGTCCCCGGCGAACAACACCCGGCCAATGAAATTGTTGTTGGCCACGTGGTTGATGGAGAAATTGTACTGCGCCAGCAGCAATGGATTCGCGGGGTCGGAAATGTCGTACAAGTCCAGGGTGTCGGGCGTGCTGGTGCTGCTCGCAAAATTGATTCCGGCCAGCAGGTTTCGGGACAAGTCCAATCCGACTGGTCCCAGGGAATCGGGGAAATTGGCGTAGGCGGCCAGTGTCGGGCTGATATTCTGAGAGGCATTGAAATCGAAGCTCGATTGCAACAGCGGAGCCGCTGTCCGCTTCTGCCAGAGCGTGTCCCCAACCCCGAACTCCAAACTACGCCCGATGCTGGCGCCGAACGGGGTGCCCGTGTCCTGGAAGAAAAAAGTGGCGGAAAAACTTTTCATGGTCACATCCGTCGGCCTCAGGATGGCCAGGAAACGGGCGGAGGCATTCTGATTGTCGAGGATGATTTGTATATTCAAGCCGCTGCCACGCGCATCCAAAACGTCGCCCCCGCGGAAGTTATCCGATTGACCGGCGGGATCGCCTTCGAAAATCTCGACCGGCAATGTGTTGCTGTCCGAATTTGCCCAGCGATACATCCGGAACAGCTTGTTGGTGCTGAATGGATTGCTCCCTCCGCTGGCGTTCGGAGATTCGTTGCCGGCGTAAACTGCGCCGTCAGCAGCGGCATCGATGGCAACCAGGCCGATGCCGTTTGCCCCGCTCACTTCTGATGTGACGACCGGAAGAATTCCGTTGGTCCTCAGGTTATAAAGCTTGGTTCCGGCGTTCGCGTCCACCACGTGAACGGTATAGTTGTTTCCGCTCCTTTGTACGACGTACAACTGATTGGAGAGCGCGTTGAAGGCAATGCCGCGTTCGTTGGGAGTGCCCGCGCCGCCGGTGGAAGTTACGTAAAGCTTCAAGGGGTCACCCGGAGCGGCGCTCCAGAGTGGAGAAAGGTGGTAGGTCTGGCCAAGGGCGCCGGGCAAAAGGATCGTCACACAAAGCATAGTCGAGCAGAGGAGAAGGAACTTCTTCATAAGTTGAGTCGCAGTACGGTCCAGGGAATCTGATCCTATCGAACACGCTCGAAATACGATGTCAATTAAATTGATCCTCCTCGAAACCAACTCGGTCAATGGCGCACGAAATCCCAAGCTGTTAGTTACTTGTTTAACCCGAACCAACGATTCCGGCCGTCATTTCTGAAAGGAGTCCCCTTGGATGTAAACGCGACAACTGATGGATCGACGAATGAAGAAGCCGTCTATAAGGTGCAGCGAACCGGAGCCAGCCAGTTCGCTCAGAGACAAATCGAATGTCATCGGCGGTTGGCTCCGTCGCTGACCTATATTTACGTTAGGCGGCATCCGAGTTGTGAGCATTTTGAGAGTATTCATATCCGTTGTCGCCGCCGCAGTAGGCGTGTGTTTGCTCTACGGCGCGGTGAGCATCGCGCGGTTGGCGATCATCCCGCCCTCATTTCAGTGGCCGAAGAACCCATTCAATGGCGTGGTGCAGCTTGCGCAGATTCTGTTGAGCGAGGGATGGGATTCCGCTTTCACAGCAGGCATTGCGGTTCTTGGTTTAGGTTGTCTATTACTTGCCGTCTACGTGTTGTTGTCACGACCATCATCTGACGCCTGACGAACGAGGCATACCTTTGACCGGTTGAGCGGAGCGTCGTTGCGCTGGCTTGGCCAACCATGAATAACTTCGGATGTCTGAATGATCCCCGTCGCAACACACAGGATCGCTGTCCACCCGGTGTTGACGGAGTACGCTGCGGGTGACCTCGCGATAATAGCGCGGGGCCTTTAGAAGGGCCGCCCGCTCCTTACAGCGATCCTACTGCAGCTCTCGTTGTCTCTGAAAGAGCCGGTTCGCGTTGGATGAACTGTCGATCGAGCGGCGGACAGATAACGCCCGTTCCATGTAGGCTTGCGATTGTGTTGCTACAATCGAAAGCAGGCGGAGTCAGGTCCGTGCGCTCAAGCCCTTGAGCGAGCATGGAGATGAAATGCAGACTGGGGTCGTCAGAGCACTCGGCTTCTCGGCGCATCCGCCCGAGCCAGATCTCGAGCGGAACGAGAGGCAGCGGTGTGGGAAAGAGTTCGACAAAGTCTCGGAGAGACACGGGTTCGGGATGCACGAGATGGAAGGCTTTGCCTGGCGACGATTCCTGAGCGGAAAGACAACGAATTGCCGACGCAGCGTACTCTGAAGTCACCATATCGATCCTCGCGTCGATGTCCGGGACCGCCCGCAGGATCTCGCACGCGCGCAGTATATGATGGAAAAGGTCGTGAGGCTGGCCGCCCACGTGCCGCCCGACGATCTGCGCCGGACGATATATGACTGCGCGGAGGCCTCGCGAGATCGCTTTCCAGACCATCCGTTCTGAAGTCCATTTGCTCTGCGCGTAGCCGCCCGTCAGCGTCGTAACCCCCGCGACATCGTCGTCCTCGCGCACGATACGACTGGTGCCGTATGGAAAGACGGCGACGCTGGACACATAGTGTAGGATCGCGCCGCCAGCGGTGGCGAGGCGGATCATTTCCCGCACCCCGCCGACATTGCTTGCCGCCAGCTTTTCGTACGGAGCGATGAAGTTGACTTCTGCCGCGCAATGGTAAGCGGCCCGGATATCACCGGCCAGTGAGGCGAAAGCGGACGGACTTAAACCGAACTGTTCGCGGCTAAGATCGGCCGGAACGGCCACGACGCGGCGCATGAGATCTGCCTGAATGTTATGCGGCTGCAAAACTTTCAACAGGCGCGCTTCCGCTTCCTGCCTGGAAACGGAGCGGATAAGACAGTGAATGCGGTCGGTAGTTCTCTTGAGCAACTCAACCAGAAGCGCCGAACCGAGATGTCCTGTCGCTCCTGTCAGGACAACCGCGTTGGAAACCCGTTGCGTTCGGTGCATGGGCTTCGACATGACGGGTTCCGAATCGTGCTCGAACTCCTT
>QHOP01000407.1:0-10162 GCA_003219345.1 Verrucomicrobiota bacterium | reverse complement strand
CAACATCTGTATCGCCAGCAGGGAATGTCCGCCCAGAGCGAAAAAATCCTGCTCGATGCCAACCTCCACGCCTCCCAGCAAGACACTCCAGATCTCCGCGATCGCCCGTTCAGTTGGATTCGCCGGTGTCGCGGCGGCGCGGGCGAGCAGCGAGACGCTCATGGCGCGGACGGCGGTCCGGTCAACCTTGCCGGCGGAAGTCAGCGGCATGCGATCCAACAAGACGTACGCAGAAGGCGTCAGCGCAGCGGGAAGCATCGTTCTCGTGTGAGCAGACAGAGTGGAGGCGTCCGTTCCGGGCTGGCCGGCGACGAACGCAATCAGACGACTGTTCCCAGCGCCGTCCACGCGAACTTCAGCCACGGCCTGACGGATCGACGGCACAGAGCAAAGCGCAGCTTCTACCTCTCCCAGCTCAACCCTTACGCCGTTGATTTTGACCTGCGCGTCCAGCCGGCCGAGAATTTCGATTTCACCGTTCTCCAAATAGCGTCCCTGATCTCCAGTGCGGTACAGGCGGATGTGTCGCCGAGGATGCAGCACGAAGCGGCGTTTAGTCTCCGTTTTATTGCGCCAATAGCCTTCGGCCAAGCCCGCTCCCGCGATGAACAACTCCCCCGTGACGCCTGTGGCGCAATGATTGAGCATGGGGTCCATGACGAACATTTCCTGCCCTCGCAAGGCGCGCCCGTAGGGAATACTTCGCCCCGCGGAATCGACACCTTCAACTTCGTGCGCGATCGACCAGATCGCCGCTTCGGTCGCGCCACCGAGAGCGACAAAGCGCGAGTGGGCCAGCATCCTGCGCGCGCGGCACGCCAACGCCGGGGAAACAAAGTCGCCGCTGAGCAGGATTAAGCGAAGCGTTTCAAGCGGGGTGCTGCGCGCGGCTGCCTCATCGAGCAGCAATTCGAAGAGGCAAGGAACGGAATTCCACACGGTCACCTTCTCGGTCCGAACCAGCTCGATCCACTCGTTCGGATCGTGGCTTGCCGGCATTACTATCGTCCCGCCCGCGCGCAACGTTCCGAAGATGTCAAACACCGACAGGTCGAAGCCGAGCGCGGAAACCGCCAGGACGCGGTCGTCGGCATCGAACTGGAAACGGCGGTTAATTTCCCGGATTGTCGTCATCGCCGATTGATGCGAGACCATCACGCCTTTGGGAACACCGGTCGATCCGGAGGTGAAGATAATGTAGGCCAGCGAATCCGGTTTCGCGCGAATCCGTCCCGTCGCCAGCCCGCACGGAGCTGGAGAATGGATCGTCACCATCGATCGCAAACAGCTCGGCCACGAATTTCCACGCGGCGTGGCGTCGGCCACAATCGCGCCGTGGAATTTGCCTTGCCCGAAGATGGCCTTCAAACGTGCCGTCGGGAGGGCCGGGTCCACCGGCACATAAGTTCCACCGGCTTTCAACACGGCGAGGCATGCGACAATCTGCTCCCAACCTTTCTTCAGCATCACTGCCACCAGTCCTCCGGGTTTCAAGCCACCGCCAATCAGTGCGCCCGCCGTCAACGCCGACATCGAATCAAGCTCCCCATAAGTCAGGCGCCGTCCGGCGGCGGCAATGGCGAGAGCGTTAGGATTTTTGCGCGCTTGTGCTTCAAAACCCTGGTGCAGCAGTTCGAGGCACGGACGATGGACTGCCGAAACTCGGCAATGGAACGCTCGCAGCTCATTGGCCGGAGTCATGTTGAGTTCGCGGACCGTAGCATGCGGAGTCGCCGCGACGGACTGGAGCAAGGCGGCATATTGCCGCGCGAGATGCTCGATGCCGGAGGATGGATAAAGTGTTGGCCGGTATTCGAACGTGATTTTGAGACGAGGAGCGGCGGCGGACACTGCGATGGACAGCTCGAACGGGCTCTCTTCGACAGGCAGCTCAACCGGGCGAAGAGAAGAGGAGCCCAGTTGCAGCGTGCGGGAGGAGCCGTCATGGGAGAGGAATTGAATTCCTCCGTCGAGCGAGGGCGGGCGCTGAGCTTCACGGATGACCTGTTGAAACGGCAACGCGCCATTCTCTTCGGCCTCGCTGAGCGAGCGGGCAACCCGCCGCGAGAGCGTGCGCATGGGCAGATCCGACGTAACGCTGTCGCGGATCAACACCGGATTCTGCAACGGACCGCGAACGCTTTGATCGGCTTTGGCGGAGCGGTTGGACACCACAGTTCCCAGCAGGATGTCGCGTTGGCCGGTATAGCGGTGGACCAGTGCTTTGAAGCAGGCCATCGCCAGAACGAAAGGCGTGGTTCCGTACGTCCCCGCGAGGCGGCGGAGATCGCGCGACAGCCGCGCCGGCATGGTCACCTCGCGGCGCTCGACTTTCCAGGACGTGCCGGTCGATGGGCGGCGGAATGGGAGTCGTGGTTCCTCAGCGCCGGACAAACGCATTCTCCAAAAGTCAGTCTGTTCGGACGCCGCCGGACTTTGAAGCCATCGCGCCTGCTCAAGTGCATAAGCCCGGTAATCTCGCGCGGGTTGAAGCGATTCGCCCCGGTCGCTGTGAACACGATCATATTCGGCACGCAAATCATCCAGTAACAACTCGAATGCCCAGCCGTCGGCGACGGCATGATGCGTGATCACAAGCAGATGGCTGGTCCGGCCTCCCGTTGAAGCGAACAGCAACCTGAACCACGGCCGGCAACCGTCGAGGGCGAACGGCTTGCTCCCTTCCTTACGGGCGAGATCGACAATCGGGCGCTTAAGATCGCGGCGGCGCAGAATCCGGCGCTCCACTCCCGGCAGTTCCGTGGTTTCCCTCAGGACAACGCCGGCATCCGTCCGGAGGAATCCGCAACGCAGCAACGAATTACGCCGGACGACGGTTTCCACGGCCCGAGTCAGCGCGGCGGTGTCGAGGTGGCCGTTGACGCGGAGCAGCAAGACGATGTTTCCCAGCGAGGGCGGGGACGGGTTCCTTGATGACAGCGGCCTCGCGGGACGGCGCCGCCTGCAGGTGCTGCCAAAGGCCGGTCGCCGTAGGCGCGGCGAAGAAGTCGGACACCGAAATGCGCGCGCCGTAGCTGGCCTCTACTCGACCGAGCAGCTTGATCACAAGCAGGGAATGCCCGCCGGAGAGAAAGAAATCGTCTTGCGGACCGACTTCGTGGCCGAGCAGTTCGGAGAACAGCACCGCTAACTCGCGCGGGCCGCTATTCTCGCGACCTGCGCGCGACCGACACGGGCTGACGAGCGCGGTGGTATCAACTTTGCCGCTTGGTTTTCGGGGAATGTGGGCGACGAACGTTAGTCGCGATGGAATCATCTGAGGGGGAAACCGGCCAGAGAGATAGGCGCGAACTTCGCGCTCGGTCGGCGCTGGATTGGCGCGCGCGATCCACCCCGTCAGATTCAACTCCCCTTGGACCTCTTGCGCCGTTACGACGGCATCGGTGATACCGGGATGGGCGCGAAGGGCCTGCTCGATTTCCTCAGGATCGACGCGATAGCCCCGGATTTTTAGCTGGCGATCGAAGCGCCCAAGATACTCGAAATTTCCGTCGCGTCGGAGCTTCACACGATCCCCGGTGCGATAGAGTCTCCGCGCTTCACCGGCCACCGTACGTGTCACAAATTTATCGGCGGTCATCCCGGGATCTCCCCGATAGCCGATCGCCAGACCTTTCCCCCCGATTAAGAGTTCTCCTTCACCCGCTGGGATTTGTTCGCCCGCATCATTCAGGACCACCGCCGTCACTCCATCGATTGGCCGACCAATGGGAAGAATGCCTCGCGCGGAAGCATTCGCCGCCGGTTCGTATGAAAGCGCAGTAATCGTTGCCTCGGTCGGACCGTAGGTATTGATCCAGCGGCACCGGGGCGCGAGGCGGCGCCACGCTAGATAGGTTTTCCAGGATGCCTGCTCGCCGCCGACCACGAGCAAACGGAGGTTCGCTGAAGTCTGCAAACCCAACCGAAGAGTCTCGCCCGTCAGCGTGTGCCAATAGGAGGTTGGCAGATTCAGGACCGTAATGCCGCTCGCCGCGATCATCTCAAGAAAGGCCGGGACGCCGAGTTCGCGCGCGTGAGGTTCGAACACAACGCCGGCGCCGGCGACCCAAGTGGGGAAAATTTCCTCAAAGGCAGCGTCGAAGGCCAGGGTGTGAAATTGCAGGACGCGGTCGCGCGTGGTCAGATCGAAAATCCGCGCCGCGGCGCGGGCGTGGTTGATGACGGCGGCGTGCGGCACTTCAACGGCGTTAGGTTGGCCAGTGCTTCCCGAAGTGAAAACTAGATAAGCCGTCTGCGAAGGCGGCGACAGACGCGTCGCGGATGGCGGCAGAGTCTTCAAGTTCTCCGGGGTGAGCGCCACAACGCCGTCCGGCAAAACCCCGAGGTCAACGCCTGACGGCGCCACCAAAGCGCACGCACCCGTTCGGCGAAGCGCTGCGTTTCGGCGGGCGTGGGGTTCTGTGGGGTCAAGAGGCTGAAAGGCGCGGCCGCTCTTGAGTATCGCAAGAAGGAGGATAGAAGCTTCGGCGCAGGAGGGCATCTGGACACCGACGGGGCCGGCGTTGCCGGCGAGTGCGGTGTCAAGGCCGGCACCCAAAGTGTCCGCGCAAGTTTTCGTTTGCGCGTAGGTAAGCTTCAGTCCGCGTTCGCACACCGCAATCACGTTCGGCATACGACGAGCCGTGTCGTCGAATACATTCTCCAAACGTTCGATGACCCCATTGAGCGCGACACCGGACAACGTGGCTTTGCGGGTGGCCAAGAGTTCACCCACCAATTCGGGAAACCGCGAGGCCATGCGCGTTGCAGCCGCAGCCGTGACGCAGCGGCCGTCGTACTGCAAGCGCCCGGAGAATCCATCGCCTTCCCGACCGAGAGCCAGGGCCAATGGAAATTGCGCGTCGAACGGAGGCATGGCGATGGTTTCGGCCGCAATTCCTCCACCGAAGTTCCAACGTGCGCCGCCGGTGCTCAGCGCAAGTGGAAGCAGGTTGCGGTCGGCGCGAGGCAAAGATTGATAGGCGAACATCGACTGGAAAAGCGGGGTCGCTCCCGGTTTCCGCGGCACACGCAGGCGTTCCACTAACGCAGGGAACGGGAAGCGGCGTCGCTCAATCGCGCGGCGGGCGTTCATCGCGTCGACGCTGACCCAATCTCCGGTGTCTGCACTGACCGGGCATCGGACCGGCACGGAGTTGACGAGATATCCGACCGTGCTGCGGAGGGGCGCGCCAGTGCGAATGGCCGCAGGCGATCCGACGATGAGTTCGTCCCGGCCGGTTTCCTCTCCGAGGAGCCGGGCATAGACCGCGAGCAAAACCGCATAAGGAGTTGTTTTCCGTTTGCGCGCGCCGCTCTGGATGAGCAGGGCCTCGGTGGGTCCGAGAACGACGCCAACTTCCCCACATGGTCCATCGACGGAGCCGCGGGTAAAAACCGGCTCAGTATTCACGCCATCGAGATGTTCGCGCCAGAAGTTCCAGGTGGCGAGACCTTGCGGTCCCTTCAGCCAGCGGCGTTCCGCGGCGGCGAACTCAATGTATTCTGTTTGCTCGCGCAGAATCGCGGGCGCCTGTCCAGAAACGCGCGCCTGATAACCGGCTGACAGTTCCCGCAGGATGATTGCTGAGGACCAAAGATCTCCCGCAATGTGGTGCAGGCAAAGCAGAAGATGCGCTGGACAGTTCGCGTCACGGAGAAGGAGGGCGCGCACGGGAGCTTCGCTTTCAAGGGCGAAGGGACGGCCCGCCGTTTCTTTCCACAAACGATGGACCCCCGCAGCCCCGCCGGTTTCAAGGCGCAGAGGCGCAGGCCGAGAACCGATGGCAATGGATGGTTGTCCATCGCGCAGGATGAAGCGCGCTCTCAATTGGGGATGGGCCATCCCGATGTCCGCCCAGGCCGAAGCGAGTGCGTGTTCATCCAGGGAGCCGGTCAAGCGAAGGCAGATACCCAAATGGTAGGCGGTGCTGGCCGGTTCGACCTGGTTCAAATACCACAGGGCCTGCTGACCGTACGACAGGCGTGAACCGCTTTCAATCGCGGCCTTCATGGAACCTTTAGAAGCCCACCGAGAGTCGCATCGGCAAACGCTTTAACCTGAATTGAGCCCTTCGCATCCCCGCGGATCTCCTGCGTCATCAAGAAACCCAAAGCGGAATGAATCATGTGCCAGGCGCCCGCCGCCGCGGGAATGTCGCGGCGCAAAGTACCCGCTCGCTGCCCCTGTTCGATCAGGTCCTGGAGGAACCGGCGGTAGGCGTCGTAATGCGCCGCCAGCAGTTCCCGAGTTCTGGCATCGTTAGCCTCCAACAGCGCCTGGTTGATAATTCGGAACTCCCGCTGATACCTGCGGGACAACTCCGGGTAGGCCAGGCAAATGCGGCGCAGACCAGCGACCGTATCCGTTTCCCCACCGGTCAACTGATGAAACGCCGCTATCATCCGCGCGGTAACTTCGTCCAGCAACGCGCGCAGCAACGCGCGCTTCGAGGCAAAATGACGGTAGAGAATCGGCTCAGTCACACCCGCCTTGCGCGCCAGGCGCGCGGTCGTCATCCCCGCGTAGCCTCCTTCCGCCAGGACACTCAAAGCGGCGTCCAGAATACTCCGGCGTCGTTCATCCGCGGGGAGTCGCTTCGTAGCCGGCATGCTCATATCGTATGTTAGCATACACTAACATATGCTTGAACCGTCAAGGAAATAATGCGGGCGAAGCCTGAAGGCTAATTGCTGGCGATGTCGGTGGGAATGGCAGACACGCGCACGGTTGCCGTTTCACCGGCAGGCAATGCTCCCAGTCCACCGCAGGGTATTATTGGGGCGGCGGCGACTCCTGGACCATCTACAATTCAATTGACCCACTACGATCATCTGGAGATTCTCCGCTCGATATGGCGTGGCTCTTTTACCGGAGCAGAGCGGTGTCGCATTCATCTTGGACTGACTCGGATTTTGTTGTCCTTGGTGTGCCCCTGGCGGCGGGTTTCGTTGTTTCTGCCGTAGTTTTGTTCCGCTTTGCTTTCCCGACTCTGCCAGCTTCCAAACGCGGCCCAGCGATATTCGGCCTTGCTGCCGGCAGCGCTTTGATTTCTTCTTTTATCGGCACTGTGATTGGATTCAATTTGTATGGGACGTAGGTCTAACAAGGGCGCGGTATCGCATTCATGTTGCAGCGATACCGGCGCTATGCGATTGAGTTCGTGAGTGATTGGTTTTACAACATCACTGGCTTCGGCGAGCGGGCGCTGCCAGCGCCGGTCGCTGTTTCGTTCGGCGGCATGACACGCATGAGACGACTTCTTCCATACCTGATTTGGCTTAGTGGGCTGCTGCTACTGGTCATCGGCGTGTTTGTGGGGCCAGGGGTTCCTTACCAGGACCCGACACGGGAGATGCGCACTATCGAGGCGCGGCAGACGCGACTAGGGGACAGTTTCATGATGGCTGGCCTTATTGTTTTCGCAAGCGGCGTCCTGTGGGCCGTCGTCGCTGGCTTTGTCCGACGAGGCTCTCGTCCGAATGACACATGATGACCACGTCGCCGAACACCTCCGTCAGGCCACACACATGACTACATCAGGTCGGCTCCGATGGCTCCGGGCTGTGATACTATTGGGCGTCGTGTACCTTGTCGCCGGCATCACCTTCGCGCCGCTCGCCAATCGGGCTGCGTCCAATCAGATGCGAGTTGCGTGGCGGCTCGCCGCCTGGGTGATCAGCGCCGCCGCGTTCGCGGCGCACATAGCGTACGAACACGTTCGGCAGCGCAACTCGCCTGGGACAACAGCATTGCACGCATCGTTGGCTGTCGCCCTGGGGGCCTTCGCACTTGCAGTCGCGGCAAATGTTCATGCGCAGGCCGCCTCAAGCCACCCACACTCCCGCGCCCTCGCGCTCGTGATCTGGCCGGTTGTGACGGCGCTGCCGGCGTTTGGTGTCGCGCTAGCGTCGGCCGCCGCGCTAGCCCGAGCGCGGCGGAGCGCTTAGCTGAATTACTCAGGCGTCAATTGGCCGATCTCCACACAGAGCGGTCACGCTGATATCCAACTCTGAAGTTGATAATCAGTAGTTCATGGCAACCCAGGTCGTTTGGCTGGTGGCTCGTATTTTCTGTGCCAGTAAAGCTGCCACAGTTGTTCAATCGGCACTAGCTGCGCATGCCCATCGAAGAAGGAAATATTAATTGCGCCAGGGAGTCGCTGATTGGCTGGCCAAAAGTTTGGAACCGGATTGGGATGACTCCCATGTCGAGCAATGAGCACAGTTTTTATGCCGCCACTACTGTTGACCCAATCGGCTCCGGTCGGATGAAAGGGAGGACCGTCAGTCGCAAGCGGAAAAGCGGCGAAGTCTACGCCGTCAGCCAGTGTTGGGGTTAATGTCGGGAGACGTATTGCGGATTCAGTCACGAAATACATGGACCATGCCCCCGAATCTGGAGCAAACACAGGAGGTGCTTTCAGGACCCAGAAATTGAGCGCGTAGCTGCCGGTTCGGAACTTTAGATAATCTTGACGGCTATCAAAGCCATTCAACAGGTTGCGCAGAGCCCCGTCCGAATCATAAAGCCACCAAGGAGAACTCACCGTGCCGAATCCCGAAGGAACCTTATTTGTGTTCTGCAACGGCGCCGCAGGACAGATCCAGCCTTGTTTTGGATCACCCTGCGTGTGCAGCCACCATTCTCCCGCCGACTGCTTGCCCAGCCCATCTCCCGACTCTTCATCAAGGGCCAATCGGTAGCCCAGGGCGATCTGTCGCTCATTACTCATGCATGCCACAGACTTCGCCTTTTCTTTCGCCCAGGATAAAGCCAGCAGCAATAGCGCAGCGAGAATGGCGATCACGGCGACCACCACCAACAGTTCGATCAGCGTGAAGCCACAGCGTCTCTTGCGTCGTCTCCCAATATCAGCCGACATTTTCATTCTTCCGCAGTTCGGTTGTGTACGATTAGCACTTCGGACTGCATCCTACGGATGTCCGCGTTTCGCGGGAAGTGATGATCGTAACTCCACTTGATGACCCAGTTCCTCCGGACTTCGCACCGGCAACAGCCGCAACATCACTTGATCAATGAGGCTGAAGATCGCGGTGTTCGCGCCGATGCCCAGCGCGAGCGTGAGCACCGCTACGGCGGTGAAGCCGGGGTTCTTGAGCAATTGGCGGAAGGCGAATCTCAAATCATTCATGGTTCGTTAAATCGTTAAAAAGGTTGAATCGTTGAATCGGCGGACGGGGCGAGAGAGCTTTGGCAATTCGGGTTCACGTTTTAACGATTCAACGGTTCAACGATGCAACGGGCGTCATTCATAACGCAATGCCTCCATCGGATCGATCTTCGCCGCGCGCCTCGCGGGAAGGTAGCAAGCGAGCAGGGCGACAGTGGTGAACAGTATCGCCATACCGACGAACGTCGCCGGGTCGGTTGGCTCGACACCGAAGAGAAATGCTCCCAACAGTCGCGCCAATGCGACGGCCACGCCAGTCCCCACAGCCAGTCCAACAAGGATCAGCTTGAAACCCTCGCGCAGAACCAGGCCAAGCACATTCCGGCGTTGAGCACCGACCGCCATGCGGATGGCAATCTCTCGACTGCGGGAGCCGACCGAAAGTGAAATCACGCTGTAGATTCCGACCAGCGCCAATGCGCTCGCGACGAGCGAGAAGCCCACCAATAGCCGCATCGCGAAAGACTGTGGCGCAACCGACTCGCTGCGGATTTCTTCCAGAGTTTTCACATGCTCGATGGCAACGGTTGGATCAATCGCGCGCAGTTCCCGCTCCACGGCGGCAACAAGCAAGTGAGGGTCTGACGCCGTTCGGATGACCAAGTGCTTGACAAACAAGCCGAAACCGAATTGCCAAAAGGGGAGATAGACTTCCGGCCCGGCCTCCTTGATCAGGGCTTCGGATCGGGCGTTGTCCACCACACCGACGATTTCGGCCGGCTTATCCTTGTTCGAAAAGATAATGAGCTTCTTCCCGACCGGATTCTCGTTCGGGAAAAACCGCTCCGCCATTGCCTGATTGATGGTCGCGACGAATGGTGCGTTGGTATTGGCGGACGGGCCGTCCCATGCATCCGTCGGAAGGAAGCCTCGGCCTGCAACGATTCTAAAGCCCAACGTTTCGAAGTACTCAGAGGTAACACAGCGGATCGGAAGGTTTAACTTTTCTTTGAGTTTGCCCGTTT
>QHOP01000406.1 GCA_003219345.1 Verrucomicrobiota bacterium | reverse complement strand
TGCGTGTCTGTGGAAAGCGATTGGTTCGACTCGTGTTGGATTGTTTCACGTTTTCTCCCAGGGCGAATTTAATGCCTGGCGGCGCGTTGGCGAACTTCATTCCTTCCGGACTCGCGCCATCGCGCAGTTTCAGGATTGCGTTCTGCCCGCCGATCGGATTGGCCGAGCCGTGGAGCAGGTTCAGCGTGGTCAGACCGCCGGCGAGCTGCCTGTGGACGTTGACCGACTCGGAGTTGACCACGTCGCCGATGCGCACCATCGAAGTAGAAGGCAGCGTGCCCTCGTTCACTGCGCCCAGAACGATGCTGTGATTGTGGCAATCAACCAGTCCCGGCGTGACGTGCAGGCCGGTCGCCTCCACTTTGAACGCGGCCTTGCCGCCAAATTCTTTGTCTTTGAGCAAACCGTGTCCAACGGCAGCGATCCTGCCGTCCACAACAAGTAATTCCGCATTCGTCAAAATTCCTGGCGGCCCGCAGGTCCAAATGGTGGCACCGCGCACGAGAATGGCCGGGAAGTCCGCGAGCGGCCCGCGATCTTCGAGCGGCGAGTGGGCCACGCGTTTCTTCCGCAGTTCACGCAATTCCTCCTGTTTCTTCTTTCGCTCTTCACCGGATTTTCCATCCTTGTCCGGCTCCGAGTTTACCGATTCTTTTTTCTCAGCTGGCTTCGCTTCGGCCGGATTCACGGAATAAACGCGGCCATCGATCCACACCTCGCGCACTTTGTTTTCCGGACCGAAATAGCCGCCTCCTTGAACGACGGTAAGGTTCGCGACTTTTCCAACCTCGATCGTGCCGAGTCGGTCGGCCACGCCGCACAATCGCGCGGGAATCGTCGTGAGCGCCGCGAGGGCGTCGTTCTCAGTCAAACCGCGGTCCAGGGCGAGGCGCAGGTTTTTGCGGAAATTCTTTTTGTCGCTCAGCCCGTAAGTCGTCAGCGCAATCTCCCGTCCCTGTTGGCGCAGCCACGCGGCGTTTTCCGGCGCCCAGTCCCAGGCGCGGAGCTGGTCGAGCGAGACCTGTTCCCAGTCTTGTTCCTCGGGCATCTTCGGCAGCTCTGGAAAATCGAGCGGCACGATAAACGGGGCTCCGACGTCCTTCGCCAGATCGGGCCGGCGCCATTCCTGGCCGCAGGAAAGAATGTAAAAGTTCAAATCCAGTTCGCGAGCCAAGCGCGCGGCGCGGTCCAGCATCAACGCGCTGCCGGGCTCAAAGACCACCGGCATTTTCCTGGCGACAGCGGGCGTGAGCGCTTCGAGCGGTGGATTGAATTCCGGCCGCTTGCGCCCCTGCGGATGCTGGCGGAAGTAATCGTGGGTCTGGGCGTAATGTTCCGCGTCGAAGAAAGTCTGGCGGATGAGGGCAATGACGCCCATGAGCGATTTTGGGTACTCATCATCCTTCCCGCCGGCGGTGTCGAACGCGATATGTTGGAACGTATCCGCGTCGATGATGGCGTTGTTAGGGTTCACGTCCGACAACGCGACAAACGCGCTCGTGCCGCGCAGAACGCCTTTTTCGGGAACCACGTTGCCGGCCGTGAAGCCCAACTGGCGGATCGCGTCCAACGCCTTTTTGTCGGGCGCAAAGCTTCGCGCTACTCGCGCCTCGGGCGTGACTTGCGCCGCTTCATAGCCGGGGCCGGTCCGGCCGGGGTCGCGTACGCCGCCGGGGACGCCGAAGAAATTGACGCCGCCTGCCGTCGGCGCGGCGTCAAATTCGGATCTCGGACTGTTGATTGGCCGGTTGGTCGAGTTGAGTGTCAGGCACGGATCAATGAATCCGGCGTAAATCGTCGTGCCTTTCATCTCCCACACCCGCGCGTCGGCGGGCGGCGTCACGTCCTTGCCAATCGCCTGGATGAAACCGTCGCGGATGACGATGGTCGCGCCTTCAATGACCTCGTCTGGCTTGACAACGACTTTGCCGCCGGCCAACGCATGAACACCCGGTGGAGTTGGCCGATGCCCCGGGGGAAGAATGTCCGCGCCGAAGACCGACACCGGCAAGAGCGTGAGGAAATGAGGCCAGTAACACCAGCGTTTCACCGGCGCGAATTAAACACCAACGTGGGCAGGCACCAAGTTATTTCTGAAGCGGAGCGTCCTGTGCTTTGCCGTTTATGACTGCCGGTGGTTTACTATCTCGAAGATGTTATGCATTCGCGTCACGTCGAACAGGAGCTGCACGCGCGGGTTGGGGTTCAACAAACGAACCTTGCCGTTGCGGCTGTTGGCGGTCTTGCGCAGCGAAATCAGCGCGCCCAAACCGCAGCTGTCCAGAAAACGGGTTTGCGAGAGGTCGATTTCGATGTTCTTCAACCATTCGGGCAAGGCCGCGCGCACCTGTTCGCGAAAGGCTTGGGAATTGTCCGCCCCAAGGTCCCTGACGCCAACGACGCTTAGAGTTTCCCCTCTAATCTCAAATTTCATACATCTTGTCACCGATTCGAAACCGTCCCCCTGACACGTCCGATTGCATATCAGATTTGGCCTCGAGTGTAAAGTTACATCTGCGTGAATGCTCAACACAAGTACAGTCGGTAGTGGGTCAGTTTGTTCAAACTGACCCACTACCGAACCCACTACCCGCCGTTGACTCGGGTTGACAGGGGCGGTAACAAGGTTCATGGGTCGGTGAGCTTAGGGAGTTGTTTGAAGCTGCTTCGGCCGTGTGTTGGAGACAACGGAACGTTATTGTGTTATGGACGCCATTTCGCTGGGGCAAAGTCCGTTCGCCGTGCTCACCTTCATTGCCGCGCCAGCGGTGTTGACCAATGCCGCCAGCGTGCTGGCGATGAGCACCATCAACCGCATGCTCCGCACGCGCGACCGCATGCACGAGCTCCTGGCGCAATCCGAATCAGGCGTGAAGACCGCAACTGTCGCGCAGCGCCTCGTCATGCAGGTCAATCGCGTGGAAAGGCAAGGATCGCTCTTGTTGCGTGCATTGCATTCCATCTACGTGGCGCTAGGGGCGTTTGCCGCAGCCAGCCTCGTTACGTTGCTCGGGGCGGTGTTAGGACACTGGGAGGTTGCCGGATGGTTTCACGCGCTGGTTGGGTTTGGGTTGGTGCTGGGGTTTGTTGGCGTGGGCGGGTTGGTGTCGGGCTGCTGGAATCTGCTCCAGGCCACACAGCTCTCCTTGGAGAACATTCGGGAGGAAGCGGCGTTGATCCGCGAACAACAAGCGCAGCTCCGAAAGAAGCTCTCCGGCCTGCCACCGAACTAACCTGAGGAGTTGATAATATCGCGATTGTTATCTGCGGCCCGGCCGAGTAACATTCGGGGCATGAAACGCACATTCTTGATTTCATTCGCCGTCGGTGTCTCCGTGATCGCTTGCCTCGCGGCTGACTCCGAGGAAGGGTTCGTGACCATTTTCGACGGCAAAACCTTCGACGGTTGGAAGCCGGCCACCGAACATCCCGACACCTGGAAGATTGAGAACGGCGCGTTTGTCGCCCACGGTCCGCGCGATCATTTGTTTTACGTCGGCGACACGAGGCCGTTCAAGAATTTCGAGTTGAAGGTGGACGTGATGACGGAGCCAGGCTCAAACGGCGGCATATATTTTCACACCCGATATCAGGAAACCGACTGGCCGAAGTACGGTTTTGAATGCCAGGTGAACGTGAGCCACACGGATTGGAAGAAGACCGGCAGTCTGTATGATGTCGTGAACGTCGCTTCCACTCCGGCGAAAGACAACAAATGGTGGACGCAACACATCGTCGTCAAGGATAACCATGTGACGGTGAGAATCGACGGGCAGATCATCTTCGAATACACCGAGCCGCCCGGAACTCAGCCCGGCAAGGATTTCACCCGCAAGCTGGACGAAGGCACGTTCGGCCTCCAGGCGCATGACCCGAAAAGCGTCGTCCGTTACAAGAACATCCGGGTGAAACGGCTGGACTGAGGCGGTGCGACTGCGACATCGTTGGTAACAAATGAGTGATGCCTGCCGCCCCTGTCAGGCGGCGCGAGAGAAGACCTGCAGCCAGAGCGATTTGAACAGGGCCATGCGCACAATGTCCTGGCGCTGGTCACCCACTTTGATGTCCTCGAAGAAGATTCCCTCCAACTCGAAACCAAACCGGGTGTTGAGATTGAGGTTGTGGATATTGATGTCGCGCGAGTGGATGTAAACCTTGTTCAGGTCCAGGATCAGGAACGCGTAGTAAAGAAAGCCGAACGTGGCACGTTTGCCGATGCCTTTGCCTTGCAGCCCGGATTCACCCACCAGCTTTTTCATCTCCAGTTTGCCCGCCACCGGATCGATGTTCTCACCGCCGACGATTCCGACCGGCTGCTCGTTGTAATAGATGCCAAAATAGTCGCGCGTGGGGTGAGTGAAGTATTTTTGCAAATCGATTTCCTTCTCTGGAAAAACCGGCACGAAGCTTTGACGGATCGACGGGTTCTTGAGCCACTCGACGACTTTGGTGATGACGGCCGGTTGCAGCGGCCGGAGCGCCACATGTTGAACGGTGAGTCGCTTGCGCTCCTTCCACTCGTCCTTCACGGTATCGAGCGTGAAGATGTGGTTGTAGTACTGAACGCCTTCGCCGGGCTTCTTCTCCTGCGCCATGAGGTTGTCAAGCAGATGCGACGCGACTCTCAGGATTTCGTCCTTCCGGACACCATAGTTGATGAGTTCGTTGTAAAAGCCCTTGGAGACCAGTCTGAGCATCTGGTCGCGCTCCTGTTTGAGGACCGTCTTTTCATCATTTTTTTCTTCGCTCATACTTCGACCTGATTGGGGTTTTACGGTTCATCCTCTTGAAGAGTTTCATCGGGTTGAGGCAGCTTGTCCTGGGCCGCGACGCCACACGCGCAGGCCCGAGCAGAGGAATGGAGGCGGGCTTTCACGCAGTGAAATTAACACATCGGCGAATTCAGCCCAACCGCAAATCCGGCCCCCTCACCCCGTCCCTCTCCCCCTCCGCGGGGGAGAGGGGGTTCTCTGCCGCTCAGGTGTTCTGCGGGCAAGGATGCCCGCAGAACCGGCAGCCAGGATGGCTGCCCTACGACCGCCGCTGCCCGTCCCGCCTACGGCCGGATCGGCAGAAAGCGAATCCGGCGCACGTACCCGTAGTCGTTTTCCACAATTAGAAGGTTTCCCTGCGCGTCGAGTGCCACGCTGCGAACTTCGCTGACCTTGAGTCCGGGCGAATGAAACCAGGCGCCGTCTCCCGCGTGATTGTCGGCGGCGCCATCGACCAACAGGTGGATGATGCCGGCGGCATCGACATACCAGACCTGACTGCCTTTGTGCGTGGCGAGCAGGTAACCGCCGGTCGGCAACGGCCAGACTCCGCGGACTTCGAGCAACCCGGTTTGCAGGGCCGGGAAGCCGTCGCCCCCGTTGTTGTTGCTGCCGTCACCGGCGATGACGGCGCGGTTGCCGCCGGGTGAAACGAGGAAGGCCCGATTGTCGGCGCGGTCGGTCACGAGGAGGTTGCCGGCGGAATCAATGACCAGGTTCCCGAGTTCTTTGAACTTGTTGTTGAGCAGTTGCACTCCGCCGATCGGCGTCCATTTCTTCAAGTCGGTGCCGGAGGCGAAATAGACCAGCGATTCGTCGGCGCTGACCCAAAGGCCGCGGCCGGTGCTGATGCCGCCGGCCACCGTGAACAGCGTGGTCATGACGCCAAAGGTGTCCACGCGGCGAATCCTGCCGTTGTCCGTGTCGAGGATGTAAACCGTGCCGTCACCGCGCACCCATTCGCCGTTTGGGAAATTCAACTGCAGGCTGGTCGCCGGCGCGGGTCCGTCCCCGTTGAACCCCCCGACGTGCGTTCCGGCGAAAGTATGGATCGTTCCGTCCAAGGTGATCTCAAGAATGGAATGGCTGTCCTTGTCGGCGATGTAGATGTTCCCGGCGTCGTCCGCCATGGCGAAGTGCGGTCGCGACAAATCCGCGTTGGTGGCCGGCGCGCCTTCGAACTCCGGTTGCCAGTAATTGGTGACGTCAGAGCGCCCTCCGCCTCGGCCGGCGATGGTTTCGATAATGCCATAAGCGGCGAGCAGGTTGCTGTAACCCGAAGGCGTCGCGGAAATGTCGGCCATAAGCAAACGATAAAAGCGGTTGTCGGATGGAGTCGGCAGGCTGGCCTGGCCAACGCGGTTCGTTGAAAACAAATTGCGCTGCGGGAGCCAGGGACCCGTCGGCGCAGGCGCGGCTTCGATGGTGCATACTCCGTTGGAAGAGGCGCCGGTCCAACTGATTCTGCCCGTGGCCGCAAAGGAACTGATTTGAAAGTCAGCTGCGTTCGCGGCCATGACCAGTGGCGTGGCGAGCGTCGCGACGAACAACACGCGTCTCATGTAGTGCAACCGGACTCGATCCATCGGACAAGGGAAGCGGACTTACGGGGTCGGGGGCAACAGACCAAAACTCCCGCTCTATTTATCGAGGATGAACAACTGATAATACTTGGAGAGTTTGCTGTCGAGTTGATGGGTGGGGAAGCCGCGATACTCGTAGTCGAACCGGTAACGATAGGTGACGACGCTGTTGTCCGCCGGAACCGGCACGAGCGTTTCCCAGCGATTGGTGAGCATCGGTGTGCGCTGCATCGGGTATTGGTCGAGACCGACGACAACCGACGCTTTGATGGAATCCCTGATGAGGCTTTGCTGGCGGCTGGTCCACTCGACTGCGAAAGCGTATTGCCCGTTGTCTTTGCGCGGCAGACGGCTGGAAGTCAGATTGGTGATCGAAGACGTCGCGCACCCGATGAGCAGGAAAGGGAGCACAAACAACGGGAGAAATTTCTTCAAATTCAGCATAACGGGTCAGAGCGTTACACAAGCGTCAGCGGCTTGTAAAGTTGGATTTGGGCTGGTGCCATTTGAGATCGAAACCGCAGGTGTTTTGCGTTTGACCGTGTTCGGGTGGGGCGGGTAGGGTGCGCGGCTGAATTTCAACTTTTAGTCTATGCTCGCACACATTCGGCGGCATCAGAGGTGGCTTTGGGGGGTCATCGCCACGCTCACGATCATTTCATTCGTCTATTTCCTGGATCCGTCCACCATCAGTGCCGGGGAATACGAGCAGATGAAGCAGGAGGCGCGTTTGGAGCACCTCTTTTCTTCCGGCCGCTGGCCCGAAGAGGCTGAAGCCGGTCAACAATTCTTCAACCTCGATGTCCAGGTCCCGAGGCGGCTTTTTTTTGCCGAAAAACTGAATGACCTGAAGATTCAGGTGAGCGATGAGATCGTGGCCGATTGGATTGCCCATGCTTTCCGGAGGAGCGGCTCTTTCCAGGTGGAATTCTACCAGCAGTTTCTGAAAACGACACTCCCGCGCGGGCGTGTCAGCGAAAGCGAATTTCGGACGTTCGTTCGTCATCAGGCAGGGCTTGAACAACTCTTTTCGCTCGCCGGCCTCAGTGGCAGTCTGGTGACGCCGCGCGAAGCGGAGGCGGTTTGTCGGGAGGAGAACGAACAACTCTCCACCGAGGCCGTCCTTTTTTCGGCGTCAAATTATCTCGCGAGCGTGCAGGTGACGCCCGCGGCGCTGGCGGCGTTTTACACGAACCACCTGTCGGAATACCGCATCCCCGATCGGGTGCAGGTCAGCTACGTGAAGTTCGAGATCACGAATTATCTGGCGGAGGCTGACCAGGCGCTGGCGCAAATAACGAATTTGACCCAGCAACTGGAACGGTTCTACCAGCAGCGCGGCGCCGATTTCTACAAGGACGCCGACGGCAAGGCGATGCCGCACGACGCAGCGATGCAAAAGATCAAAGAAGAGCAGCGGCGGGCGTTCGCCATGACTTCGGCGCGCAAAAAGGCCACCGAATTCATGGAACAATTATATGACCTGTACCAGAAACAGCCAAATCAGTCCGACAATCTCGATAAACTGGCCGCGGCGACCGGCTACCCGTCCGGCATAACCGAACCTTTCACGCAGCGGGATGGGCCCAAGGATTTGAAAGTGCTCGACACGTTCACGCAGGTGGCCTTCGCGCTGACCCCGGAGCAGCCCATGCCGAGCGATCCGCTTCCGGGCGAGGACGGTGTTTACGTCATCACGCTGAAGAAAAGGATTCCGAGCGAAGCGCCGCCGCTGGAAGTCGTTCGTGAAAAGGCGACAGCCGAATTTCGTCAGCACGAAGCGACGGAAGCTGCGAGAAAAGCGGGCGAGGCGTTTTACGGCATGTTGACCAACGGGCTCGCGCAAAACAAATCGTTCGAGGTCGTTTGCCTGGAAGCCAACGTCATTTCGCACAAGCTGCCGCCGTTTTCGCTCAGCACGCATTCGTTGCCCCAGGAGTGGGAGGGCCGCGTTGACGTGAGTTTGCTGAAGGACCTCGCCTTTGCCTTGACTCCGGGCAAGACGAGCCGCTTTGAAATGACGCGCGACGGCAGACTCGGAATGATCGTGCATTTATTGTCGCGGCAGCCGGTGGACGAGGCCAAGCTGAAGGCCGAACTGCCGGCGGTTACGACCGGCTTGCGCGAGGAGCGACGACGCGAGGCCATCAACGACTGGTACCGCAGGGAATTTGAGTTGGCGCACTTCACTGGCGGGCCGTTGCAAAAGAAGGCCGGCTCCAGGTAAGGCCGGATACGATTGAAACGCCGGGCCGCGTCAGTGGTGCGCCAGCAGTCCGATCAGCCGCACGCCGGTCACGATGGCCACCCCCAGAACGCTGGCGCCGGAAAACTGGGACATGCGCAGCAAGGTGTGGGTGGAAAAACGTCCGTGCCCGCGCGAGGCCAGGAAACTGAGCAAGGTGAACCACGCAAAACAACCGAGCGCCACGCCCAGCACGCAGGCGCCCTTGCTCGGCCAGGTGTCGTCCATCCATTCGTGCGAGATGAATGTGGCCGAGATGGTAATCCACCACAGCAGCACGCCCGGATTGCCGAGACATCGGACGAAGCCGGTCCAGAAGGCCGTGTGCGGGTGCAGGCGATGTTCGACGGTCTCGATGCTCCGGGTGGTCGCCGGCAGGGAACGCGCCAGGAGATATTTCAGACCGAGAAAAAGCATCAAAAGGAAACTGACGAGTTCCATCGTCGCTTTGATCAACCGCGAGTCGAACAAGTGCGTGAAACCGGCGAAGGCGATGGCGCAGTAAATCACCTCCATGATCGTCGCGCCCAGGCCGATGAGAAACGCCCAGCCGAAGCCGCGCCGGGCGCCTTCGTTGCGAACCCGTAGCATGCAGGCAGCAGGTATGAAAAAAAGTCCGGCATGCGGGTTACGCGGTCGGCTGCTCGTCCTCGTCCTCCTCTTCAATCTCGTGAACAATCTTCCGCGACAGGCGCGGCCGGATGAAACCGGATATCAAATAAGCGGTGAAGATCAACGGCAGGACGACCGGCAGGATTTGTTTCTGAGCGATGAATAGAAAGGCGGCTGCCAGAATGATGGCGACCATTTTGGGGAAAGGGCGTTTGGCGCGCCAATCGAGGGACTTGAAGGAGGGATACTTCACTTCACTGACCATCATGAACGAGAGAAAGACCATGATGACCGGCAGGACGTAACGCCAGGGCGTTTTTGCAAATCGCTCGTCCAGCCAGCCGCGGTCATCCAGCCAGAGCAGGAACAAGGTGATGGAGGCCACCGTGCCGGCGGCGGCGGGAATTGGGAAACCAAGAAAGTCCCTGCCACCACCGCTGCCCGCGGCGGCCAGACAGTTGAAGCGCGCCAGCCGAAACGCGCCGCAAATCAAATAAACCGACGCAATGAACCAGCCGATTTCCGGGTGTTTTTCAAAGACATCGTGCAGCACGACGCGATGCACCAGAAACGCCGGTGCGGCGCCAAAGGAAATAATGTCGGCCAGCGAGTCGAATTCGCGTCCGAACGGGCTGTCCTGTCCTCCGAAGCGCGCCACCCGCCCGTCCAACAGGTCAAAAACACAGGCGAGGATGATAAAGAGGATGGCGTTGCGGATGGTCGGACCGAAGGCGCCGGGATTGTTGATGTCCGCCCCGACGATGAGCGTCAGCGCCAGAAAGCCGCAAAAGAGATTTCCCGCCGTCAGCAGGTTCGGCAGCAAAAAAATTTTCAGCTCCGCGCCCGCGCCTTCGGCCCGCGGGGAGTTGCTGGACTCAGTCGCCATAGGTCCTCAGGTTCTGGAGGCGATCACGGTTTCGCCGCCACGGACTTTGGCGCCGAGCTGGACGCGGATTTCGGTTGTCAACGGCAGGTAAATGTCCACACGCGAGCCGAATTGGATCAGGCTGATGCGTTCGCCCCGCGCCACCTCGTCACCCTCCGCAATCCACGGAATGATGCGCCGGGCCAGGACACCCGCGATCAAGCGCACAGCGATTTTTTCGCCGGGCTTCTCGCTCGATTCAAAGCCGATCAGCACGTTTTCGTTGTGCGCGGCCGAGTCCTGTTTCAAAGCGCTCATGAACCGTCCCCGAGTGTGCTTCAGTTGAACCATTTTTCCCGCCACCGGCGCCTTTTGCACGTGCACTTCGATCACGGAAAGGAAAATGGAAACGCGCCGGCAGGGTCCGCCCATGAATTCAGGCTCCGTGGTCTCGTCAATCACGTCCACTTTGCCGTGGGCGGGAGCGATGATGACGTTGGGGTCCGCAGGCACGCGCGCGTCGGGATCGCGGAAAAACCAGAGGCAAAACAGGGAGAACACAACCCACACGGTAAACAGGCCGACGGAAATCGAAAAGATGAACGCACCCACCACTGCGGCCAGAAAGCCCATCACCGTCACCACGAGCAGCGCCACGAGCGCCCAAAGGATCAACTTCAGCGCGGCCTGCGTGGCTTTGCCTTTGTGTTTCACGCTGCCATCTTAATCGGCGGCAGCGCAAGCTGGAAAGAGATATTTGCAAAAGCGAAGTCCTAACGCGTCAAGCAGCTGGTCGCGCCGCGTCGTCCGATCGACGAACAATGGTTGGCTGTTCGACCGGCGTGATTTTCTTTTGCGCGAGTCGGCTTGCCCGGTAAAGTGACGCGCGCGCCCGTTTGTCCGCGCCGATGGCCGGGATGAAGAACATCGTCTATTTTGATTTGGAAACGCAGAAGTCGGCGGAAGACGTCGGCGGCTGGGACAAGATCAGCCGGATGCAAATGAGCGTCGGAGTCACTTACAGTACGGCACGGCGCGACTACCGCATTTACAGCGAAAAAAAGGTCAACGACCTCATCACCGAATTGCTGCGCGCGGACCTGGTGGTTGGGTTCAACAATCTGCGATTCGATTACGAAGTGTTGCACGGCTACACCACGCTGGATCTGCGGCAAATTCCGACGCTGGATATGCTGGCGGAGTTGCAGAAGAGGTTGGAGCACCGGCTTTCTCTGGATGTGATCGCGGCGGCGACGCTCGGTTTGGAGAAGACCTCCGAAGGCATGCAAGCCATCCAGTGGTTCAAGGAAGGCAGGCTGCTGGAAATCGCCGAGTATTGTTGCTACGACGTGAAGATTACCCGGTTGGTTTATGAGTACGGGGTGACGCACAAGCAGCTTTCTTACAAGAACCGATTTGGAAACAAACTGTCTGTGCCTGTCTCCTGGTAAGGGGCGGGAGGTTATCTCTTGACGAATGCGGCAGCGGCATTTGTTCGGCGCAAACGATGGGAAAGCTCCAGCCCAATGTTGCGCATGACCATCATGCCGAAATACGGTTCGCGCTGCACGAGATCGTTAAAAGCGGTCCGCTGAATCACGAGCAAGATGCTGGCCTGACTGGCGATGGCATATGCCACGCGCGGCGAATTGTCGAGGAACGCGAGTTCTCCGAAGATCTGGCCATGGCCGACGGTGGCGATTGGGGATGATTTCTCTTCGAGGTGAATCTCCACCTGGCCACGCATGACCACGTAGGCTTCGTTGCTGGAATCGCCTTTGTTGAAGATTTTTTCACCCGGCCGGTAAAGCTTTTGGGTGAATAACCGGGCCATCTTGCGCAGTTCGCCATCACCCAGGCCCTCAAAAATGGGCAGGCCGCGGAGCAGATTGATAATGGCCACGCCGATTTTCTGGTCCTGAAAACTCTGGTCAACGATCTGGACGATGACCTTGGCGTGCGAGCTCAACTCGGTGTTCTCAAGCGAATAGGCCATGCTCAGTTTCACCACTTTCACAACGTCGGTGTGGCCGTCAGCGTTGAAGTAAAAGGCCGGCAGGTAGGCCACCGGAACGAAGCCAAGCTGTTCGGCGGTTTTCAGCAGGCGCGGCGCAGTCATGAGGATGTCTGCTTCCAGGTAAACGGCGTTGAGTTTATCCTGGGCGATTCTGACCGCATAATTAAAGAGCGCGCCGATGGACAAGTCATCAGTGCTGAAGCTGTCCACGAGGCGAACGCAGCGGTCGCGGTTATCGGCCAGATAAGCCAGGCCCGCGACGACGTTGTTGTGGCGTTTGCCCAGAACTGCGCGAACCTGCGCGTCACCGGAGGTGCGGAGCAGTCCCAGGCCGAGGTTGTAGCCGCTGGAGATTTCGGTCGGCGGACTGGAAGATTGGGCGTGGAGGCGCCAAAGGGCGAAATCATTGTAGCTGGCTTCGTGAAGTTGCAGTTCGGTTTGCAGGGGATAGCCCGTGACGCCATCGCGAACCGACAGCGGGTTGGGAATTCTCAGGTGGTTGAGCGCGGCGGCGGCCAGCTCGCTGATCTGTGAAAGGGATTCCGAGATCGGGCGGCGAGGAACGATGTCGGGTTTGGCGAACCAAACATAAAACAGCGCCCCTTGCCGCACGAGGAGCAGGTGTTTGAATGGCTGAAATCCGACGCAGACATAGCCGATTTTTTCGTGCAATAACTGCTGTGGGTGGTCGGAGGCAAGGATCCGCGCGACGATCATCTGCCGGCGTTCGGCGGCCAGTTCGTTGATGCGGCGCAGGAGCGCTTCGGCTGAACCGTCTTTAAAGCTCTCCGGGCGAAACAACGGGCGGCCGAGATTCAGAACGGGATTTTTGGTCTGAGACGCAGGCTGGAGAAAAGAAACACTCGCCTGCCAGCGCCCGTTTGCCTCGGCGACCCAGGTTTCATGTCCAGTGGCCAGGTCGAGTTGGGTTGAAGCCCAAGCCGGCTCGTAAACCTGTTTGTCAGGGTAATCCTCCCCAATCGACGCTTTCAGCAAGTCCTGCCATCGCGCAGCATCGCTTCCGTCGGTCTGACGAATCACTACACGCATGAAATTGCGTTGGATGACATAATTACCCGGGGCGGTTCAAGGTGTCCTGAGGAATATGGTGCCCGCGACAGGATTTGAACCTGTACGATGTTAATCACTAGAACCTGAATCTAGCGCGTCTGCCAATTCCGCCACGCGGGCAACCTGATAATCAATATGTTACGAATGCACTGAGATCCGGCACTTGTGTTTGTGCTAGTTTTTGTGCTAGTGTAAGCGCATGAAAGCAAGCGCAGGCCGCAGTAACTCGCAGTTTGGCTTCCACACCGAGTCTGTCAGTAATCGTGAACATCGGCAGCGAAGTTACCAAAAGGTCTTTGATGAACGCAAGCGTCCCATTCGCGGCCTGTGGGTTCGCAATGGTCGCTACTACGCCCAACTTGTCATTCTGAATGAGGACACGGGCGAAAGGAAAGTTCGGCGGGTTCCGCTCGAAGGCGCTACCACCCCGGCTCAGGCACGCAGCAAAATGGAAGAACTGCGGGTAGATCGTCGCAAGGGACAATTGCCAGTCTTGCGCCGCACACCGAAATTTGCCGACTACGCCGAGCAATACCTGGATTATTATCGCAAGGTAGAAGACGTCAAACGCACTTCGACGCTTGAAACGGAAGGTTACGCGATTGATCGCTGGAAGGAACATCTGGGCGAGATGCGGCTCGACAGGATCAACCCCGCTATGATCAACGGGTTCATCGCCAAACGCAAAGCCGCAGGCGTTTCGGCCCGAACCGTCAACCTGGAGATAACCGTTTTCCGTAACGTGATGAAGCGCGCTCTCTTCGATGACAAGTGGATTACGCGTCTTCCCACGGACAATTTGCGCCCGCTCAAGTCCAAGCCGCGCAAACGACCTCTGGTCACGCCGTCCGAAATGGAAAAAATCTGTTGGGCGGCTTTCCAGCCGGCCTTCAGCGAGGGGAAGGTGGTCGAGTCAGGCAAAGGCAAGGCGCTCGCAAACGCGCAGGAGTTTACCGATTTCATCAAATTGATGAGCATGTCTGGCGGACGAGCGAGCGAAACGTTGCGTTTGAAAAAGACCGACGTGGATTGGCTCAACCGGCAATTAATCTTCGGTTCGGACGGGTTGACGAAAAATGGCAAAATGCGTCGTGTGGACTTTAATCCGAAACTCAAAGCGCACTTGAAGGACATGTTCTCACGCCTGGCTCCAGATTCGGAATGGCTATTCCCATCGCCGCGGCGAGGCGATGCCGATCGTCCCGCCAAAACGTTCCGGGAGTCGCTTTTGCTGGCCCGCGAGGCCGCGGCCATGCCGCGCTTCGGTTTCCACGACTGCCGTCATCATTTTATTTCGATGTGTGTGATGGCCGGTATTGATTACATGACCATTGCCGAGTGGGTGGGCCATCAGGATGGTGGAATCTTGATCGGAAAAGTTTACGGACATTTGGCCGCCGATCACAAGCGGCGGCAGGCGCGAAAAGTGAGATTCGACGTTGCCGCCTGACGTTCTTGCATCCAATTTCAGACTTGGTCGCAACCATCAGAAGTAACGTTCTCTGTTCGGCGGGGCCGGAACCTTGTGGTCTCTTGCAAATTCACCGGCTTCGGCACGTCGGGTGAATTCTCTGATTGCCTGGTCGGTGATATAAATCCGACCAGCGATGTTAACGGTTCTCAACCAACCACGCTTTCGGAATCGCCAGGCAGTGATGGGAGCCAATCCTACCCGCTTGCACCACTGATTTAATGCCACAAGTCCCGGGTTACTTGTTTGAACCGCGGCCTGCATAACACATTTTTCTTATACCGCAAAAGAAAGCCTATCAGGTCTTGAGGAAAAGATTGTGACCCACAGTCACAATCTTGTTCGGGCCTGCGTGCTTGAATGGCCGGCATGAAAACGGCCATCGAATCCGATACTGGCACCCAACTTTGGGGCATCTATTATCCCGACCGCGAGTTCGCCGGGGTCAAGGGTGATCCATTGCGAAGGCTGTCGTGACAAACGCACGTGGTACCGCCATACAACCAATTTAGCGTGCATCGCTCAAAACACGGACCGGCGAATCAACGCCGTCAACGACACCATCCGGGAACTGAATCAGTGGGCATTTAGTCTGGAGCCATGGCAGTCCAAGAAAAATGAAAATTCATCCAGATCAGTTTAACAGAAGGCACGCCCTACCCCGCTCAGACGTTCGGTCATCATGTTTCACTGACGCGTCACTGAATTGTCGCGACCTTTCAATGGCGTGCCATGAACGGTCACTGGCGCTTCACCACGCGCCATCGGTGCGTCAACGACGCGCCACCGACAGGCCACTGACCCACCATGGCGCATCACGACCTACCTCGTACGTGCCAGCGACACATCATAGAGTCGTCAGCAGCAATCTGCATTATGGCGCCGCATTTCAAGACGCGTTCCGGACAATTCACGACATTTCGTCCTGGACGCGGCGAGTTGAAATGACCGCGGTGGAAGCGAACGAATCAGGAAATGGAAAGAATTGTCCTCATGAAGAAGCCTGAACCGGGAGAAATACAAAAGATATTGGGTGACTCAAGAATGAGGTGCACAGCGATTCCTTCGCGCTTTACGACCGGTCAGCTACACGCAAGCGGCTCAAGATTGAGTTGGGCGCGCGGGAA
>QHOP01000405.1 GCA_003219345.1 Verrucomicrobiota bacterium | reverse complement strand
AAATCGGAAATCCGAAATCCGAAATCCGAAATCTCAAGGATCCCGCCGTGGCCACGGCGGTCAAGGCCGTCATGGACCGCCTGCAGCTCGAACTCAAAGTCATCGAAAAGACCGGTTTTATCAGTTACTTTCTGATCGTCGCTGACTTTGTTCAATTCGGCCGCAGCAAAGGGATCGCTTGCGTGGCCAGAGGTTCCGCCGCCGGTTCCATCGTCACTTATCTGCTCGAAATCGCGAACGTCGATCCCATCCGCTACGGCCTGCTGTTCGAGCGCTTTCTCAATCCCGAACGCGTCAACCCGCCCGATATCGACATTGACTTCGCGGACGACCGACGCGCCGATGTCATCGAGTACGTTCGCCAGAAATATGGGCGCGATTCGGTCGCGCAAATCATCACGTTCGGGACCATGGGCGCGAAATCGGTCGTGCGCGACGTGGGCCGCGTGATGGGCTTGAGTTACAGCGAGTGTGATCGGCTCGCCAAAATGATTCCCAACGAGCTCAAGATGACGCTCGAAAAAGCGCTCAAGGTCTCGCCGGAACTCAAGCAGGCTTACGAAACGGAGGAAGCCACGCGTGAACTCATTGACACCGCGTTCATTCTCGAAGACCTCACACGTAATGCGTCGGTGCATGCGGCAGGCGTCGTCATCGGCGATCAGTCATTGGTTAATTTGCTTCCGCTGAAGGCGGACGATAACGGCACCATCGTGACCCAATACGCGATGGGCCCGGTCGGCGACCTCGGTTTGTTGAAGATGGATTTCCTCGGGCTGAAGACGCTCACGGTCATTCGCAACACGTGCGAGATGGTCCGGCAGATCAAAGGCATCGAGGTTCCCATCGACAATCTGCCGCTGGACGACGCCCGGACTTACGACCTGCTGAACAAAGCGAACACGCTCGGCATCTTCCAATTGGAATCGGGCGGGATGCGCGACCTTTGTCGCAAGTTTCAAATCGGTTCGGTGGAACACATCACCGCGCTGGTGGCGCTCTACCGCCCGGGGCCGATGGACCTGATCCCGGAATTCATCAAGCGCCGACATGGCGAAGTGAAAATTGAGTACGAACATCCGCTGCTGGAACCGATCGCCCGCGAGACCTACGGCATTTTGATTTACCAGGAGCAGGTGATGCAGGCCGCGCAGGTGCTGGCGGGTTACACGCTGGGCGGCGCGGACCTGCTGCGCCGCGCGATGGGCAAAAAGAAGCCCGAAGAAATGGCTCAGCAGCGCGCCATTTTCGTCAAGGGGTGCAAGGAGAAGAACGACCTCACGCAGGCGAAGGCGAACCAGATCTTCGATTTGCTCGAAAAATTCGCCGGCTACGGCTTCAACAAGTCCCACGCCGCGGCCTACGCCATCGTCGCGTATCAGACGGCCTATCTGAAGGCGAATTATCCCGTGGAGTTTTACTGCGCCATGATGACGAACGACATGGCCGACACCGCGAAGCTCAGCCAATACATCGACGAAGCGCGCACGCAGGGCATTGAGGTGTTGCCGCCCGATGTGAACGAGAGCGGGGTGCATTTCACGCCGGCTCAGAGTGGGACAGGCGTCCCGCCTGTCTTTTGGGAGAAAGCCTGTCCCACTGTGGCAGACAGGCCAGAGGCCTGCCCCACAAAGACAGGCGGGACGCCTGTCCTACTATCAGCCATTCGCTTCGGTCTGGCCGCCATCAAGGGCGTCGGTGAAATCGCGGTGCAGAGCATTTTGAAGGCGCGCAGCGAAGGCGAGAAATTCAAATCGCTCTCGGACCTGTGCGAACGCGTCGATACGCGCACTGTGAACCGGAAGGTGCTCGAAGCGCTTGTCAAATCGGGCGCGTGCGATTGTCTCGGCGAAACCCGCGCCACGCTCTTCGCGCAAATTGACCGCACGCTTGCGCGCGCGGCGAGCATGGCCGCCGACCGCCAGCGCGGACAAGGTTCGCTCTTTGGCATGTTGCAGGAAAAGGAATCAACGATGCCTGAATCAATGACGAAGCTGCCGGAGTGGCCGCAGCACGAGTTGCTCGCTTACGAAAAGGAACTGCTCGGTTTCTACGTCACCGGCCATCCGTTGACGCCTTACGCGCCGCTCATTGAGAAGTATTGTCTGCACAAAACATCGGCGCTGGCGCAACTGCCCAATCGCAGCATGACGCGCATCGGGGGCCTGATTGCCGCGGTCCAGAACGGCGTCTCCAAAAAGACCAACAAACCTTACGCGATGGTGACGCTGGAGGACCTGGAAGGCTCGGTGCAGGTGCTTTGCATGAACGAGAACTACGACCGATACCGTGACCTGCTCGCGCCGAACAAAGCCATCCTCGTCATCGGCGAAGTCAACACCGGCGATGACAAGCCGAAAATTTTTCCGCAGGAAATCATGCCACTGGAGGACGCGATGAGGAGATACACGAAGCAGGTCCACCTCCGTTTGCACACGGCGCACCTGACACCGGACCAGCTCGACTTGATCCACGAAATGGTTGCGGGCTTTTCCGGCAAATGCCCGCTGTTCCTCTGCTTCAAGCGCCCGGCCGGCGAAATCGTCTTCGTCGAGACGCACGAACGGTTCAGCGTTCTGCCCTCGATGGAATTGCAAAAGGCCGTGGACGGATTGTTCGGTGAGGAGACGTATTACGCCAAGGTGGACACGACTCCGCCCGGACGCGCGCCACGGCGCTGGGAACGCAAACCGGAATTGGCCGCAGTCGAGGAGTGACCGGGTCAATCCGCCAATTGCGCGAAAGTTCGCTAATGTTCATTCGCGTGAATTGGCGCAATTCGCGGATTGAAATAGAGCACCTCGTTCGGCTGGCTGTGCGCTACTACGTCGCTCCTGCTGGCTTCGTTTGTTCCGCCACCGGCACAATGTGGACAGGTTTGTAGCCGCCAATCGCTTTGAAGTAGAGCAGAATGAGTAGGTAAATCATGGCCATTGTCCCTGGGATAAACGAATCGGCCACCAGCGTACGGCGGTCACCCTTCATGTTCGACTCGGCCACGAGTGTTTGTTTCGCATCGCGGCTTTCCCGTGGAGTTGCGTTTACGGCTCCGAGCTTGCTGCCGTCCAAGCCGAAAGACCCTTCAAAGAACAAGAACTTACTCGGTTTCTCCGCTTTGTATTCTGCGAATACCGCAGGGTCGGCCTTGTTAAGTTCCTCTCCGACGAAGCGGTCCTTGGCGTAGCCGAGCCCCCTCGAGCCAATAAGACCGGCGGACATCATCCCGATCCCACCCATGATACTGATGGCCACTGCGCCTGTGCGCGGGAAGCGATCGCTCGTGACGGCGAGCATTGTCGGCCAGAAAAAGGTTTTCCCGACGGCATAAACCACCAAGGCGCCCATCGCACCGCCAAACGTCGCAATGCCACTCACCAGATTGAGGCCGATGCAGGCCAGAGTGGCGCAGCTTAACAAGATACCGACCGGCGAAAGGCCGATTCTTTTTTCGATGAAGTCCGCGCAGAATCGTAGAGAAAACATCACTGCCGAAGTGAAGACGAACAGGACCTTGCCCTGAGTGGGCGTGAGGATATTGCCGGTGATGTTTTGAATCCAGCCGTCTGTTCCAAGCTCCACGGCGCCAACAAGCGCGTGCACTACGAACAGCACGAAGAGGAGCCAGGCGCCAATCGAACCGCGAGTCAGGCCCCCCACGGCCAGCCAGAGCATGAGGCCGACGCCCCACGAGAGGTAGCCCCACGTCGGGCCAGTGAAAAAGTCATTCTTGAGCAACAGCGCAAGCATTCCGCCGAGAGCCTCTTTGACGAACAGGGCAACCAACAGGCAAACGACCGCGCCGCCGAGCAATCCGACGTCCTTCATCATCTCACCCAGGCTCAAGCCTTTTACCGACGCTTCAGACTTCGGCATGTGCTGACCTAAGAACATGAGGCCGTAGATCGCGGTGGGGATCAGGAAGAGCGCGAGCTGCGCTTTCCACGACCAACTGCCGCCGAGCAGCGCTCCGGCAAAGCCTCCTAGAACCAGGCCGGCCGGCCAGCTCGCGTGCAGAATATTCAAGTAATGGGTCCGGTTATGCGGGAACAACGTCGCGACGAGTGGGTTGGCTACGGCTTCGAGCGTGCCATTTGCCACAGCGAAGATGAAAGTCCCCAAATACAGCACCAGGTACGCCGTGTCTTGCGCCATCCCTTTGCTGGCACTGAACGTGACAAAAGCAGAGAGAACGTGCAGGGCAAATGCGGCGATGACCAGCTTCCCATAGCCGATCTTGTCGCAGAGTAAGCCGCCAATAATGATGCCAAAGCAGAATCCAGTGAAACCGGCGCCGTTGATGTCACCCAGTTGAGTGGCGGTAAACCCGAAATCAGTGCCCCAATTGGCGAGGATGCCGCCGCGGATGCCAAAGCCGATGCCCGCAGCCAAAATGGCCGCGAAGCCGGCCCAGAGGAGTCTCTTTGCGTTAGGTGCAATACCGTTTCCGTTGCTCATAGGTTTTGCTGGTTGAGTTATGGTTGTTGCGTCTGAAGTGTTAACTTTTGGCGCCGAAAACAATGATTTCCGCTTTGTAACCGCCGCGGGACTTATCGTAAAGCCAAATGCCGCCAAACACGGCCAGCAGGATGGCCGGCAGGACCGCCACCACCCGAAAGGAAGTCTGCGCCGCGATCCCCAGCACTTCATTCAGCCTGTCACCCGTCAACGCTTTGAAGGCGGCTGCGCCGCCCGCGGCCCTGATCTTGGTCTCGTCGAAAATGTTTCCCATCCACGGGAGGACAAACTTGATGGACAGGTTGCCAGCCGTTCCCATCAAGCCGATCAACAACGCGCCGCCTCTGGGAAAGCGTTCCGATGCGGAGGCCAGCATCGTGGGCCACATATAGCAGACGCCCACGCCCCATACCGTCGCCGCCAACAAACCGGTGATCGGCGAATTCGCCACGCTGAGCAACAACAGCCCGGCCGAAGCCAGCAAACATGAAAACCAGAGCAGACCAATGGGAGACAGCTTGTGCGCCAGTTTCCCGGCGAAGTGCCGCATCAGGAACATCAGGCCGCTGACGTAAATCAACAGGACGATGCCTTTCATACCCACCGTGCGCGTCAGCGCGATGTCGACCCATTGGCCCGGGGCCAGTTCCGCCGCCGCTGTCAGAAACATCGACAGCCACAGCACGATGAACAGCGGACGACGCAATTCCTTGAACATCGCCGTTGCGGACACACCCGCGGCGACCCGTTCGGTGGGGGGAAACTTTGTGCCGATAACCATGAACCCGAAGATCACTGCGGGCAGCAGCACCACGGCGAGTCTGGCCTGCCAGCCAAACCCCCAGTAGCCCAAAGCCAGGCTGACGAGCCCGCCGATGATGATTCCACCCGGCCACCACGCGTGCAGCACATTCAGTTTGTGAGTCTTGTCATCCGGATACAACGTGGCTGCCAGAGGATTGATCACCGTTTCCACCAGGCCCTGGGCAACGCCTATGATCGCCATTCCGATCCAGACCACCCAAAACACCGGCAGAGCGCCCGTCAAACTGTCGGCGAAGATGACGACGAGATTGCCCGCGACAAAGCACAGACTCGACAAACCGAGCAGTCGTCCCATGCCAAGGTAATCCAGCAACGGACTCCCAATCGCAATGGCCACGGCGAAGCCCATGAACACGATCCCCAACACACTCGCCGTCATTTCGGCGGAGTGCAGTTTGTCGATCGGATCAAAAAAGTGGGACTGCAACGCGCCGCCAAGGTCGCCACGAATGCTGAAACCAATGCCCGCCGTGGCCAGCGCAACCACGCTCAGGATGAAAAGTTTCGTCTTGTTGTACCCGGCGTGTCCATTCGCGTTGGGCGTTGCACTCATGCAAGAGGCGGATCGAGTCTAGTGTGCTGTCCCTAATGCTGCTTTACAATGACGCCGACCAAGCCGGAAACAGGAGCACCCCTCACCCTGCCCTCTCCCCATCGGATGGGGAGAGGGTGGCCGAAGGCCGGGTGAGGGGAAAGCGGAACGGTCGCATTGTATGGGTATTTCTCTGACATGACCCTAGAAAGTAAACTCCGGCAGTTGGACGATGGCGCCACCCTGGAGCGCGGATTGATGGGCGCACAGCCCGACACACGTCCAGTTGGCCGATTGCTTCGCGTTCGGGAACGGGTCGCGATTCTCCGCCAGCGCCATCACGAATTCATGCACCAGGTGCGGATGCGATCCGCCGTGGCCCGCCCCTTGGGTGAAACTCAGGTGCGTCTTCTTCGCCAGATCATAGACCCCTTTCGTGGTGAATCGGCGGATCGGTTGCGGCAGCCGCTTCGCGTAGTCCGGCGTCTTGATCTTCTTTGGAATCTTCGGCTCGGGCAGCTTCGCCGTGTGCAGCACGTGCGGCTCGTGCTCGACCAGCGTCCATTCGAACGATTTCTTCGAGCCGTAAACGTCGATGCTCTCCCGATACTGCCGCGCGGTGTCGAACAACGACCGGATGATGCGCGCCGTCAGGTCGGAATTCCTGAACTTGATGTGCGCGGTTTCGACAGCGAACGGCGAGCCGTAACACCGGATGAGTTCCTTGCGAATCGTGCCCGAACCGAAACAGGAAACGTATTCGGCGGTCGCTTTGGTCAGCGCCAGCATCGGCCCGACGCAATGTGTTGCATACCACATCGGCGGCAGGCCGGGCCAGTAGTTCGGCCAGCCGTCCATGTCCTGCTGATGGCTGGCCTGCAGAAACTGGATTTTGCCGAGTTGCCCCTTTTCGTAGAGTTCCTTGATGTAAAGAAACTCACGGGCATAGACCACCGTTTCCATCATGATGTATTTCTTTTTCGTCTGCTCGACGAGGTCCACGATTTTCTGGCAGTCCTCAATACTCGTGGCCATGGGGACGGTACAGGCAACGTGTTTGCCGGCCTGGAGCGCGGCGATGGATTGCCAGGCGTGATCGGGAATCGGCGAGTTGATGTGAACGGCCTCAACCTTCGGGTCCTGCAGCAACTTGGATGGCGTACATGTTGGCGTGGGGATGTCGCTGGTAAATGGGGATAAACTCCGCGCCAAAGCCCAGCCCGACTATGGCAACGTTGATCTTGCGCTTGGTCATGCGTCACTGATTCGTGTCACTGCGACGGACTGCAAAACTCCTCATGCGTGAGGAGCAAATGGTTTCGGCAATGCGCTGAATCACACAATTCCCGCGTTAAACTGTCAATGGCAAATTCCCACAGACGGACACTTTGACCGGGAGCGAAGTGCTGGCGGGGTGCAGGTTGCGGGAGTGAAACAGATGCGTGTCCTACTCAGTCGTTTCTTGCGGTCGCGGAAGGGGAACGCCCGGGAGGCACGACGAACTTTTGTTGCATATGCAACAAAAGGTTGCACCGGTGGAGACGCCGGTTCCACTGACGTTACGGGCTGGTCGCCTTCGGCCCGTGCGCCAGCAGGAAAGCCATCAGATCATCGAAGTCCGCCGGCGAAATAATCTCACCGAAGTTCTCTGGCATGAGCGAGGTGGTCGAGGCGCGGCGCTCGACGATGTCCTTCTTCGGAATGGAGACTTCCTTGCCCGCGCTGTTGGCCAGCACGATCGCTTCGCCTTCTTCGCGACGGAACAAACCGGACTGCACGTCGCCGTCCTTCAACGAAACCATGGTGGTGTGAAAGGCCGGGTCCACGTTACGATTCGGGTCGAGCACGTCTTCCAGCAATCGCTCCAGTCCGCGACCGCCCACGCCGTCGAGTTGCGGGCCGACGACGTTGCCGACGCCGTCGATCTGATGGCAGGGCTGGCAATTCAGCGTGAATATTTTTTCTCCGCGCGACGCCAAAGCTTTCGCCGGGTCGAATTTCGTCCGCCGCTCATCAATCAACTTCTGAATTTCACTGCTCGGCTCCGCCACCCCTTTGGTCAACTGAGCGATCCGTTCGTTGACGTTCGCCGGTTTCGACGCGAGCAGCTTGTCCTTTACCGAACGTTCGAGCAGCACTGCTGCAGGCACGCGTCCGTCCGCCACGAGTTTGAGCAGGCGCTCCGCGCCGACTACATTGCTCGCGAGCAACGCCGCGAGCTTCACCTGCAAACGTCGTGTCAACGTATGGAAGGCTTCGTTCAAAATGGTTTCACTTTCGGATGACTTTTTCCCCGCGATTGCCTGTGCGATCTGGTTCCTCAGGTTAACGGGAACGGCGTGATCGCCCGTCAGCGGCGCAAGTGCGGCCAAGATTTCGTCCGGATGCAACGCCATGAGGGTTTCCGCGATGGCGCCGTACGCTCCAATGTCCGTGGTCGGATTTACCAGCGCCGCCGCAAGCCGCGGCTCCAGCTCTGTCAGCGAGAGCGCGCGGACGAGTTCGGCGGCGGCTTGCTGTCGATGGCCAATCAAGTTCGGACTGAATTTCGGCACGGTGACGACCGGAGGATCGAACCGGCCAATCGCCAGCCACGCGTAAGCATTTCCGTCGTCGCCATCGGTGATCTCGAAATAACCCTGGCGGCCGGTGAACGGACCCAAATCCCAGGTGACGAGCTGCGCCGTGTCATTGCGCGGTGGAAAAGTTTCGGCGGCAAGGTTGTCTTGCGACGCGATGGCCACACTCTTGCCTCCTCCGGCGCCGACTGGGTCCCTGGTGGAAGGGGTCCGAAACAGGCGCAGGCGCACGACATTTCTCTTCTGCGCCGGTTTGTCCGGGTAACCGTCGTGCCCGGCGAGGAAGAAGCTCAGCTTCGCGGGAATCGTGAACGGTTTGGAACGCAGGACGCCGGTGAGCGACTCGGCTCCGGGCGGCAGGCTGCACAAAAACCACGACAACTTGTCCCCGTCGGCCGAGACGCGTTTCTGCACAAACCACGGATTGGCCGGGTTGGCCATGCCTTCGACCGGCGTGTTATTCCAGTCGATTGAACTGGCATCCGCCGATTTGAGCAGGCGCTGCGCGAGTTCCGCGCCCCAATCGTGGACGCCCGCGCCGAACGCCGCGCCGCGCTGTTCGGTGCCTTGCTGAATGGATTTGAAGAGCGCGAGTTGAAAGTCGAGGTCGTCGGCGAACTTATTGCGAGTGAACGCCGCGAGCGAATCCATCTCCCTTTCCGGCGAGTAACGGGCGGCGTGACGCAAATAGTTCGCGAGCGTTTCTTTGCTCTCGGAATATTTCTGGACGTGACGGAGCAGAAATTCGCCCGCCTCGGCGCTGGAAACGGCGACGGTGACATCCGCGATCGCCCGCGCGTCCGGCTCGCTCAGATTCTCCTTCATCAAACGCGTCAACACGCCGTCGGGTCTGAGTTGATCGCGCAGCGCCTTGCGAACGACATAAACCAGGTGCGTGTCGGCGTGGTCGGCCTTTGCCAGCGCGCCGAGCAGCGGGCGAATGTTGTCGAATGCCGGCCAGGCACCAAGTGCTTCGGCGGCGCAGCGTTGAACGAGG
>QHOP01000619.1 GCA_003219345.1 Verrucomicrobiota bacterium | reverse complement strand
GATTCACCGCCGGCAGCCCGTTCAAGCGGTCAATTCCCCCAAAGAAGCGTTGCTCGTCTCCCTGAACGAAGACGGCCGCGTGGACCTTGATCACATGGCCGGCCTCCTGAACAAGCCGGTCGAGGAATTCCTGCCCGACTTGAAAGGCATCATCTTTCTGAATCCGCAATCGAATCAGTGGGAAACCGACGATCAATATCTCTCCGGCAACGTTCGCGAAAAACTTGCCATCGCCGACGCTGCCGCCATCACCGACCCGCGCTTTGGCGAGAACGTGGAGGCGCTCAAATCCGTCCAGCCGGAGGATTTGCCCGCGACAGAAATTGATGTCCGTCTCGGCGCTTCGTGGATGCCCCCTGACGACGTGAAACAGTTTACCCAGGCATTGCTCAACCTCTCGTCCGGCATCGAAATCAGCCACATCCACGCGCTGGGCACCTGGCACGTCAACGGCGATTGGGAAGCGCGCGCGGCGACCGGGAACACGACCGATTGGGGCACGGACCGCTACAGCGGGCTCGAACTGATTGAAGACGCGCTCAATCTCAGGACACCCACGGTGTACGACCTCAACGCCGACAAGAAACCCGTGGTCAACGCACAGGCCACAGAAGCCGCGCGGGAAAAGCAAGAGCGCATCAAAGAACGATTCAAGGAATGGGTCTGGCAGGAAGATTCGCGCCGCGAACGGTTGGTGCGGCTTTACAATGACACCTTCAACCACACCCGCCTCCGCACCTTCAACGGCGAGCACCTGACGCTCCCCGGCGCAAGCAGCACAATCCAGCTTCACACGCATCAAAAGGCGGGAGTATGGCGCATCCTTCAAACTCATAACACTCTGCTGGCTCACGTCGTCGGTGCCGGGAAGACGTTTTCGATGGTGGCCGCGGCGATGGAATTGAAACGGCTTGGTCTCGCCCGCAAGCCGATGTTCACCGTGCCCAACCACATGCTCGGCCAGTTCTCGACTGAACTGCTCACGCTTTATCCCGGCGCGAACATTCTGGTCGCGGGCAAGGAGGATTTCGAGGCGAAGAACCGCAAGAAGCTGTTCAGCCGCATCGCCACCGGCAATTGGGACGCCGTCATCGTCACGCACTCCGGCTTTGAGCGCATTCCGTTAAGTGAGGACACTCAACGGCGCTTCTTTGAGGAGCAATTGCACGAACTCGAAGTTATCCGGCTTCAACACGCGGACAGCAGCAATCGCCGGCTCGTAAAAGAACTCGAGCGCGCGAAAAAGCGATTGGAAGTCCGACTGCAAGCCCTCGCCGCCGAGCACAAGAAAGACAATACGTTGACGTTTGAGGAACTCGGCGTGGACCGCCTGTTCGTGGATGAAGCGCACTACTTTAAGAACCTTTTCTATCTGACAAAGATGACGCGCATCGCGGGTCTGCCGCAGACCGCCAGCGAGCGAGCGTTCGATATGTTTCTCAAGGTGCGCCACGTTCAGTCGCTCAACGGCGGCGGGGGCGTCGTCTTCGCCACGGGCACAGAAGCATAACCTCCATCATTTCGATGCTTGGGCTGCGACGTTCGGGGAACCAGTCACAGCGATGGAACTTTCCCCGGACGGCGCGGGTTACAGGATGAGTACTCGCTTCGCCCGTTTCATCAACGTACCGGAACTCATGCAAATGTTTCGCCAGGCTGCCGACGTGCAGACCGCGGCGATGCTCGACCTGCCGCGACCCAAGCTGGAGGGCGAGAAACCAGCCATCCGCAACGCACCAGGGACACCGGATTTGAAAGCGTTCGTGCAGGAACTCGCCGCTCGCGCGGAGCGTTTGAAAACCGGCCGCGTCGATCCGAGCGAAGACAATATGCTCAAAATCACTTCCGAGGGACGGAAAGCCGCACTGGATCTTCGCTTGATGAAATCGACTGCAACGGACGAGCCGCGAGGCA
>QHOP01000404.1 GCA_003219345.1 Verrucomicrobiota bacterium | reverse complement strand
GTAGGTGACACCGGATTGCCAGAGCAACTTGCCATTCGCGCGGTCGAGGCACATGAGCGTCCGTCGATTCTCCTTCTGCACAGCCTGGGCGACAAACACGCGGTTGCCCCAGACGATGGGAGAAGAATTCCCACGATCCGGCAAATCCACCTTCCAGCGCACGTTCTCGTTCGTACTCCATTTTAGCGGTAGATTTTTTTCGGAAGAGGCGCCTGTGCCATCCGGTCCGCGCCAGCCCGGCCAATTGCCAGCCGTGGAGGAAAGTGCCGCTGTGATTGTAAGGAGGACTGCGACGCGAGCCGTGAATGAGTTTTTCATGCGTTTCTGCGGTTTCATTTTTTTGACTCTCACCGGCGGCAGTCGGAAATCGTTTCCGGAAAGATGAGTAAGGCGCAGTGTCAACAGGCCGGCGCGGCGGAAACCAAACCTCAAAAAACGTCCAACCTCGAACATCCAGCGCCGAACAATCGAACCGCGCCGAATTATTTCGCGCCCTGGTCAACCCATGCGCGAATCAAGCCGACTTGCTCTGGAGTCAGCGGTTTTGGGGGAGGGCCGAATCCACCGGGTCCACCAGGACCACCGCCGGGGCCACCAGCACCACCAGGACCGCGTCCACCACCTGCTCCACCGGGCCCGCCAGGACCACGTCCGCCGGGACCACCCGGACGATTTCCACCTGGCCCGCCCGGTTTCGGTTTGGGCGGCATGGCTGTTTCGTCGTCGATCCGCGCCGCGGCGATGACCAGCAGACTCTTCTTGCTGGCACCGGGAACAATGACTTTGCCGTCTTCACCGCCCTTGAGGACGGCTTGAAGACTGTCGAGGCGCAAATCGCCCTTTTGCTTCTCCTCGCCGTGGCATCGGAAACACGACGCTTCAAAAATCGGGCGGATGTCTTTGGCGTAGGTGACGCCCTTCTTGTCGGCGGCCGGCGGAAGCTTGCTGACGTCGATTTTGCTGATGTCCAATTTTTGTTCAGCGGCCATGACAGACCATCCGGCGGTCGCCAGGCCCACGATGAGTAGAGCGGAAGTGTTTTTCATAGCTTGTGGTTGACTAGACTGCCCGTTCAGCCGCTAGAGACAACCTGGGGGACAACCGGGTTACAAGCTTTTTCTCAGCGCACCAGCGGCCTGTCAGGGCTGCTCTAAAGTCCGACGCAAGTGCTTGAAAAAATTTGACGTTGACCGGGGGAATTTCGCTCCTCCTCGTCCTCGTCAGTTTCAAGACTTTTCGAGGACGAGGAGGAGGACGAGCACGATCCCCACCTCGGGTGGCGCTTCTGATTGTTATCAGGGCCGTATGACATCAAGAGCTTGCATCCAGGCTCAGAGCGGCCCCAGCGGGCCTCTCGAAAAAGTAGCAGCCGACGTGAGGAGGCTCTGACCTTTTCTTTTGTTCCTGAAGAAATTTGAGCCTCGTCACCTCGGCTGCTACACGAGAAGGTCTGAGGTTTTCTTTAGCGCGTTGGACCGGCGCGTTTCAGCACGTCCGCAATCTTCACCTCGGCGGCGCCGCGGTCTTTGCTTTCGTCGGCGGCTTCCATGAACGCGAAGAGTTCGATGGTTTCCTCCGGCGGCACGGGCGCGACGCCGCTCTGAAAGAACTTCACCACCTCGGCAACGAGTGGATGATAACCCTCATACGCGCCGACCGGGCTTTCTCCCTTTTCACCTCTCGCAATTCCGCCGTAGCCCTTCGGGTCCTCCCGGTAAATGCCCACCCGCCCGCCCTTCCAGGTCCCGGTGACCTCGATTCGCCCGTCGGCGGTCGCGCCGCGCTTGACGCTTTCGCAACCGGTTCCCATCACGGCGAAGAGAGATTCGACACCGTGGACACCATACCAGAAAAGGTCGTGGTGCGTTTTCTCCAGAGGACAAGGACTCCAGGTTTCGGCGCGCAAAACTTTGCCGACGGAGCCGTTGCGGACGGCTTGTGTGTTCTTGCCGTAACGGAGCGACGACGAGCTGAACACGGGCACGCCGGCTTCCTTCGCGAGACGAAAGATTTCGATGACGTCTTTCAACGAACCCGCCATCGGTTTGTCGATATAGAGTCGTTTGCGGGCTTTGATGACCGGTCTGGCCTGTTCAAGGTGCGGCCGGCCATCCACGCTCTCCAGCATGACGGCGTCCACGTGCCGGCACAGTTCCTCGAGGTTGTCAAAGAGGCTTACGCTGTACTTCTCGCGCAGTTCTTTGGTGTAACCATCGACGCGAGACCAGCTCGATTCGATGTCCGGGCTGCCGCCTTTGAACGCGGCGACGACCTTCGCGCCGGAGACATGGTTCGGAGCCTTCGGATCGTTGAGCAAGGCGCTGAAGGCCGTGACGTGCGAGGTGTCCAACCCGATCAGGCCGATGCGCAATTCGTCAGCAGCATTCGCAGCGAGAGTCATGACGAATACGATAGAAAAGACGAGCTTTGGCAGGAAGTTCATAGATTTTTCCGCAGGATAGGGAGGTTCCCGCCCCGGCGTCAAACGCAGAGCGGGAAGTTTGCAGCAGTCGGTGAAGATTTTGTGGAGGGCCTCCTTTCGCTTTTGCGCACGCATCGAGACCATGAACCCACCCCCAACCCCTCCGGAGGAGGGGAGCCAATGTCGGGGCGCGCTTGCCGAGTTCCCCTCCTGGGAGGGGCCAGGGGTGGGTCGGTTCATGGGTAGTCGTTACGCGCGGCGGAGCCGGAACCAAACCGCAGAAAAACTTCCGACATTGAACATCGAACCGGCGCAATGCAAGCCGCGTTGTCAGTGGGACAGACCGCACGCGCAGGCGGCCGGCGGGCTTGCGGCAGCAGCTTTCGTCGGGTCGTAATTCAAGTACGGTCCCAGCCATCTCTCGACCTCCTGCAGGGTGATGCCTTTGCGGAGGTGGTAGTCCAGGAGTTGATCGCGGCCGAGTTTGCCAACGGCGAAATACTTTGATTCCGGGTGCGCAAAATAGAGGCCGCTGACGCTGCTGGCGGGCCACATGGCGCAGCTCTCGGTGAGTTGGATGCCAGCGTTCTTCTCCGCGTCGAGCAGTTGCCAGAGAATCCGCTTTTCGGTGTGGTCGGGGCAGGCGGGATAACCGGCGGCCGGTCGGATGCCGCGATATTTTTCTTCGATGAGGTCTTCGTGGGAGAGTTTTTCGTTCTTTCCGTAGCCCCATTCTTCGCGGGCGCGTTTGTGAAGGTACTCGGCGAAGGCTTCGGCCAGGCGATCCGCGAGCGCTTCGGCCATAATCGCGTTGTAGTCGTCGTGGTCCTTTTTGAATTTTTCGACGAGTTCCTTCAGGCCGTGGCCGCTGGTGACGGCGAAGGCGCCAAGGTGGTCGGCGGGTTGAGGGTTGAGGGGTTGATGGATTTCAGGCGCGACGAAGTCGGCGAGGCAATAGTTCGGCTGGCCGTCGGGCTTCTCAATTTGTTGACGAAGGAAATGAAAGGTTGTGAGGACCTTGGCTCGCGATTCGTCCGTGTAGAGTTCCACGTCGTCACCGACGCGATTGGCGGGGAACAATCCATAGATACCGCGCGGTTGAAGCAGTTTCTTGCTGACAATTTCGTCGAGCAGCTTTTGCGCGTCGTCGAATAGTTTGCGGGCTTCCTCGCCATGTTTCTCGTGGTTCAGGATTGCCGGATAACGGCCGCGCAGTTCCCAGGTATGGAAGAAAGGGGACCAATCGATGAAGGGGACGAGGTCTGAGAGCGAAATGGGGTAGGGCGCGGTGTCCTCACCGCGCCGTGCGACTGATAAGCCAGCGTTGGCGGCGGGCTGGGGACAGCCCGCCCTACCGTCACAAGCGAGCACGCGCACGCCGATGAATTCGGGGCGTGGCAGATCGCTGAAAGTCAACTTCGGCGCGCGGGCACGAGCCTGTTCGAGGTGGATGAGCTTCGCGGATTGGCCGGCGTGCTGGGCGCGGATGCGGTCGTATTCGTTGCGGATCGTTTGAATAAACGCAGGCTTCTGCTCGGCGCTGATGAGGCTGCCGACCACTGGCACGGCGCGGCTGGCGTCCAGGACATGGACCACCGGCTGACTGAAAGCGGGTGCAATCTTCACTGCCGTATGCGCCTTGCTTGTGGTCGCGCCGCCGATGAGCAGCGGGACCGTGAAGCCTTCGCGCTCCATTTCCCTGGCGACGTGCGTCATTTCGTCTAGCGACGGCGTGATGAGGCCGCTCAAACCAATGATGTCCACCTTCTGCTCGCGTGCGGTCTCAAGAATCTTCTCGCACGGCACCATCACTCCAAGGTCGATCACTTCGTAGTTATTACAGCCGAGCACGACGCCGACAATGTTTTTGCCGATGTCGTGCACATCGCCCTTGACGGTCGCCATGAGCACCTTGCCGGCATATTTGTTTACGGCGCCGCCGGCCTTCTTTTCCTCCTCCATGAATGGGAGCAGGTAAGCTACGGCTTTCTTCATCACCCGCGCGGATTTGACGACTTGCGGCAAAAACATTTTACCGGAGCCGAACAAATCCCCGACGACGTTCATACCGGCCATCAGCGGGCCTTCGATCACGGCGAGCGGTCTGCCGTATTTCCGGCGGGCTTCTTCGATGTCCTGGTCGATGTAATCGACGATGCCCTTGACGAGCGCATGGCTCAGCCTTTCTTCGATTGTACCCATTCGCCACTCGTCTTCAACCGCGTCCGCTTTGTCTTTCTTCTTCACCGATTCGGCGAACTTGATCAGCCGCTCCGTGGCGTCGGGCCGGCGGTTGAGCAGCACGTCCTCGACGACTGCGAGCAGGTCCCTGGGGATTTCCTCATAGACCTCCAGCATGCCGGCATTGACAATGCCCATGTCGAGGCCGGCTTTGATGGCGTGGTAAAGGAACGCGCTGTGCATCGCCTCACGCACGGCGTTGTTGCCGCGGAAGCTGAAGCTGATGTTGCTGATGCCGCCGCTGACTTTCGCGAGCGGAAGATTCTCTTTGATCCACTTCGTTGCGCGAATGAAATCGACGGCATAGTTGGCGTGCTCCTCCATGCCGGTGCCGACGGTGAGGACGTTCGGGTCGAAAATGATGTCCTGCGGGGCGAAGCCGACCTTCTGCGTGAGCAGGTCGTAAGCGCGTTGGCAGACCTGGGTCCGGCGCTCAAAGTTGTCGGCCTGGCCGCGTTCGTCGAAGGCCATCACCACAACACTCGCGCCATAATGGCGGATGAGGGTCGCCTGGAGAAGGAACTTTTCTTCGCCTTCCTTGAGGCTGATCGAGTTGACGATGCCTTTGCCCAGGGTGCATTTCAGTCCCGCTTCAATGACCGACCACTTCGACGAGTCGATCATGATCGGGACCCTGGCGATACTGTCCTCGCCAGCGACCAGATTGAGGAACCGCGTCATCGCCGCCACGCCGTCGATCATGCCTTCGTCCATGCAGACGTCGATGACCTGCGCGCCGTTCTCCACCTGCTGACGGGCAATGGCCAGGGCCGCCTCGAAGTCGCCGGCTTTGATGAGTTGCGCAAATTTCGGCGAACCGGCAACGTTGGTGCGTTCGCCGATGTTAACGAAGTTGATGGAGGCGTTGGAGACTCCGACCCTGTTCCCTGGAATCGTTACCGCCTCCAGCCCGCTCAAGCGAAGATAAGGTTCCACGTCCGGCGGCTTGCGCGGAGCGAAACCGCGCACGGCATCAGCGATGGCTTTGATGTGCGCCGGGGTGGTGCCGCAGCAGCCGCCGATGATGTTCAGCCAGCCGTTCTGCGCCCAGTCCTTCAACTGCGGCGCGAGTGTTTCCGGGGTCTCCGGAAAACCGGTGGGGAGCAGCGGATTGGGCAGGCCCGCGTTGGGATAAGCGCTGACGTAAATCGGCGCGACCAGGGAAAGTTCTTCGATGCGCGGGCGAAGTTCCTTCGGTCCCAGGGCGCAGTTCATGCCGACGCTGAGCAACGGCACGTGTGAAATGGAATTCCAGAACGCTTCGATGGATTGGCCGGTAAAGCTGCCTTTGGGGCTGGGCTGAATGAAAGTGACCGAGGCCATCAGGGGAACGACGCGCTGCGTGGTGCGGGATGCGGGATGCGCGGCGTTGGCAAAACAGGGAAGCGGCGCGATTCCGCGCTCTTCGAACAGTTTCAGGATCGCAAAGAACGCGGCCTTGGCAATCAGCGTATCGAAAATCGTTTCGACCAACAGAAGATCAGCTCCGCCATCCAGGAGCCCCTTCGCCTGTTCGTAATAGGCGGCAGCGGCCTCATCAAACGTCGTGCTTCGCGCCGCGGGGTTGTTGGCGTCGGTCGAGAGGGACGCGGTTTTGTTCGTCGGACCGAGCGCGCCGGCGACGAAGCACACCCTTCCTGGGCTGGCCGCCATGACCGCGTCCGCCGCGCGCCGGGCGCATTGAGCCGCGGCGACGTTGATCTCGTAGGCCGACGACTCCAGTCCGTAGTCGGCGAGCGACAACGCCTGCGCGTTAAAGGTGTTGGTTTCGATGAGATCGGCACCGGCTTCGAGGTACTGCCTGTGGATTGCCTCGATGATGCGCGGCTGCGTCAGGCAAAGCAGATCGTGCAGCCCTTTGAGGTCTTTGTGCCAGTGATTGAATCGTTCGCCGCGGTATGCCGCTTCGTCGAGCTTGTGTTGCTGCACCATGGTGCCCATGGCGCCGTCAAGGACCACAATACGTTCTCGCAACAGGCACTCCAACTGTTGGGCTCGATTCGGCTCGGACTTCATACATTCATTCTCGATTGTTCGACACAACCTCTACCTCAATCGCCAGAAGATGTAAATATCATTCTATCTTGATGAGAAGATATGATCTGTAGCAGCATTGTTTTCAAGGAGTTTCGTTGGCAGGCCAGTTACCCTCCTGAATCGTTGTTTCTTCTTAACGGCGCCGGCACCGGTTTGTAACCCGCCCGGGCGATGTTACTCGCGTGACAAGAGTAAATTTGAAAGGATGCCGAATGACATCGACCTCGCAAATCAACTCGGCCGGGAAGGGAAGGTTCCTCCCGGACGACCTGAGTCTTTACATCGGAAAGAAGACGCTCGTGAAACTTGTTCTGGAAGCCATGGAAGAGGTTAACGCCCGGAATGCCGAGCGCGAGGGACGCGAGAGTCACAGCGTGGCCTTCCAGTCCGCTATGATGCTGACTTTACTGGCTTATTGTTACGCGACGGGAGTTTACGGCTCCGTGGACATTCAATTGGGCATGCAGCATGATCAGATGATCCGCTACCTCTGCGCCGGCGACTATCCGGACATCTGCGTGATTCGATCGGTCCGTCGTTTCCATCGC
>QHOP01000618.1 GCA_003219345.1 Verrucomicrobiota bacterium | reverse complement strand
ATTACACGATCAGTTTTGTGGACGGAACGCTGACGGTGAACAAAGCCCCGCTGACCGCGAGCGCGGACAACCAGAGCCGCGTGTATGGGCAGGCGAATCCGGCGCTCACCATCAGCTATTCCGGCTTCGTCAACGCGGATACGGCGGCGGTGATTGATGTGCCGCCGGTCGCCAGCACGACGGCCACCGCGGCCAGCAACGCGGGCACCTATCCGATCACGCTCTCGGGTGGCAGCGACGACAACTACGCGTTGACGCTGGTCGATGGCACCTTGACGGTGACCGCAGCGCCGCCACCCACCATCACCGGCCAACCGCAAAATCTGACAGTCAATCTGGGTGGCACCGCTCAGTTCAACGTCACCGCCACCGGCGCAGGCATCTTGATTTATCAATGGCTCTTTAACGACAACCCCATTGCCGGAGCGACCACCACCAGCCTGGTGATCAGCAACGCGCAACCGAGCAACGCCGGGACCTACTCTGTCGTCGTCGATAATGGTTCACAAACCACCAGCACGGGCGCCGTCCTGAAAGTGAACCAGCCGCCTACGCTCGCCGCCATTCCAAACAAGACTGTGAACGAGTTAACGACGCTGACCGTCGCCGTTTCGGCGACCGATCCGGAGGCTGGACCGCTGACCTATCAGTTGACCCAGGCCCCGGCAGGTGCCGCCATCAATGCCACGGGCGTGGTGAGCTGGACGCCGACAGAAGCCCAGGGGCCGAGCACGAATACGTTCACCGTGCAGGTTGCCGACAACGGTACGCCGCCGTTGACCGACAGCAAGAGTTTCACCGTGGTGGTCAACGAAGTGAACAGCGCCCCGGTATTGACCGTTCCCGCGCCGCAAACGGTCCGGGTGGGCGCGACAATGACAATCACCAGCACCGCCGCGGATACGGATATTCCGGCGAACCTCCTCACGTTCAGCCTGGTTTCCGCGCCGACGGGGATGGTTATCAATTCGACGACCGGTGTTGTCACCTGGACGCCGCCTGTTTCAGAGCAATCAAGCACGAACATTGTGACGGTGCGGGTGACCGACAACGGCCAGCCTCCTTTGAGTGACACCAAGAGTTTCACGGTCACCGCGGTTGGCGTCGGCCAGCGCATCACGGCCATCCAACCAACCAATGGCGTCATTGTTCTCACGCTGGAAGGTATCCCTGGCGAGACGTATCACATCCAGGCGAGCCCCACTCTTAACCCGCCCATCCCGTGGAGCGTGATCGGAACCAATATCGTCGGGACTGACGCGATGTCGCAGTTTATCGACACCGACGCTTCCCTCTATCCGATTCGGTTTTATCGTTCGGTCAAACCGTAGCGCCCCGCGCCGGACGGCGGAGGTGGGGTTGCAACGGCCGTTGTGTTCGGCAGGAAAAGCGCTCAGGGCGTTTTCCCTCTCTCCCCGCGAGGAACGAGCGGGGAGAGAGACGGAGAGAGGGGAAACCGACGAAAAACGAAACCGAAGCGCACGGAAAAACAGCCCGCGACCGTGGGAACACCTCCAGAAATTTTGAAGCGCATCGGAGCCATGAACCCACCCCCAACCCCTCCGGAGGAGGGGGAGTCAATGTCAGGGCACGCTTGCCGAGTTCCCCTCCTGGGAGGGGCCAGGGGTGGGTCGGTTCATGGAGAGCAGCAGGCTGTCACCCGCCGCCGGTTGGTATCCATCAGTCGTCCGTTCCCAAGTAGTTTACCGGCATGGCACGATAGAAGCGATGCGCGTGTTCATCTGCTTCAGGATCGACAAAGTGGATGGCACCGTCGGTGACGACGTTGGTGCACAGTGGCATCCAGTTCTCCATGTCGCTGGAGCATTCCAGCCGGAAGCCAAACCCGTTCGCGCCCGGCAGACAGAGGTGGAACATGCCGTCGGGGAGGCGCGAGCTGGGCGGACGAGGCTGGTCGTTGTCCACGATGATAGCGACGGCTTTGTTCGGCTTGCCGATCACGTAAGCTGGCGGCGCATTGGTTGGCGGGTGGGCCAGCTTGAGCACGACAGTCACGGAGCCAGGCAGAGTGGCATAATCAACACCGTTCGAAGCGGTGCCCGAGATTGAATAATAGACCGTCAAGTTGGAGTTCGTACTGCCGCTTCGGCTTACGACCATCGTCGCCGTGTTGGTGGTGGGCGAATTTGTTCCGGCATGCGGTCCCCAGTGCCAGAAGTTGGTTCCTTCGGACGCAACGGAGTCGCGCGCGAAAATGGAGACCACGGGCGTCTCGGTCGTGCCGGGGACGTCATTGTCCTCAATGGTCACCACGGCGTTGCTCGGAAAGCCAATCCGATACGGCTCGACCGGCGACGAAAAAGGTGGAGGCATCAGGTTGGCAGCGACCGACTCCGTCCCCTCAACCAGATCATCGTCAATGGGCCGGACGGGAATATCGACAAAAGACCGTCCGGCAGGAAGCTCAACATGATTCGAGAGGAACTGATAATCCACACCGTTTTGAGCGGAGCCAAACAACTGATAGAAAACCTCCAACACTTCGTTCGTGCTGCCGGTGCGTGAGACTCGGAATGCGCCGGCGTTTGTGCCTGCCTCGGAAGCCTGCGGATGTGGCGCAGTAATGATGACGACAGGCGGCGGGTTCGTTGTGCTAAAATCATTGTCCTTGATAATCACCACCGCGTTCGTGGTATGGGAAATCTGGTAGTACGACCGCGGGACCGCTGAAAGTATGACGGTCTCGTCGCCTTCGATCAACGTGTCATCGATCGGAACAACATCGACCGCAACTGAACTCAAGCCCGGGGAAATCGTCACGCTTCCCGGCAGCTTGACGTAGTCAAGCCCGGGCGTCGCCGTGCCGCCAACGCTCAGGAAGACGGTCAACGAAATGTTCGTCGGCCCGGTTCGGCTGACCGTAAACGTTCCCAGGTCCGGTCCTGTCTCACTGGCCTGCTTGTCCTTGGCTGTCACGGTGACGATGGTCAGGTCATAGACCGTAACGACGATTGCCGCTGACGTGGCGCTCTGGTCGGAGTCGCTGAATGCTTTGGCCGTCAGAACGTGATCGCCCGCCGGTGCATTGCTCCAATTCAGGTTGAATGGTCTCGAGTCGTCGCTTCCGATAAGATTTTCGTCCGCAAAAAAGTCCACGCGCTGAATCGCATCATCCAGATCGACCGCGGTCGCCTGGATCAGGATGTTCGACGTGGCAAAATAGCTCGTGTTGGTGAGAGGGCGGGTGATCACGACCCAGGGCTCACGGTTGGTCGGCGGATGGCAAAGCTCGCGCAGACTGCTGACCGTCACGGGCACGACGGTGTTCGTCGTTGTTCCGTCGCCCATGCCACCTTCGGTATTATTTCCCCAAGCAAAGAGTCGGCAGTTGGCGTCCAAGGCCAGATTGTGTCGGTTGCCGCAAGTAAATGCGGCCCAATTCGCAACGCCGGACGGCACGACAACCGGGACCGGGGAGGAGCGTTGCATGAGTGTGCCGTCACCGATTTCACCCGAACGGTTGCTGCCCCAGGCGTAGAGTTTGGCGTCGTCGCCCAAAGCCAGGTTGTGC
>QHOP01000403.1 GCA_003219345.1 Verrucomicrobiota bacterium | reverse complement strand
ACGTGATGATCTCCGCCACGAATATTGCCAACCGTGGTCTTTTGCAGCCGGACAATCAGGGGCTGATCAGGCTGGAAGGCCAAAATGTGGACCTGTCTCGGGGCGGAATCAAAATCAAGTCGGTCATCAATTTTTACGATAATTTGTTCTCGCAAATCTTTTGTTTCTTCGGCGGCACGACGTTCCGGCGTCTGGGCGGTTATTTCTACATCCCTGACATCGGTATCAGCGACGCGTACTGGGGAGGAAAAACCAACGACTGGCCGGTGGACTCGATCTACTTCCCGTTTGGCGGCGGCTTTGTGGCTCTGACCCCGCCGCACGACATCACCGGCCTCCGTCCTCCGTACTTTACGGTCTTTGACAATCAGTTCTTTTTGCTCAATCCGCAGACTTTCGGTTATACCGCTGCTTCGACGCCAACCAACATCATCTTTCAAGCGGTGTTCGTGGTGAACGACGACACCAACATTTTTGCTGATGTCAGGTTCGGTCCCAGCACGATCGTGACCAATCCATTCACGGCGCCCGTGATCGAGTTCAGCGCGCTGGAACCCGACGTCGTCGCCGGAGGGTTTACGACGAACAAACTTTATTTCATGGACCAATATGTGGCCGAGACCAATCATTTCCTGCTCACGAACCTCAATTCGAGCGCGAGCGTCCTTTCGCCCACCGCGATGCCCACCAATTACGCGGTCAGTCGCACCATGCCGTGCGAATTCTTCATCGGCCGGCGCCCGAACATCGACATCACGCCGGATGTGTTTTACAATGCCACCTATTCCAATCGGGTGGTACAAGGTCTCGAGGCCTCGGCTTATTCCTGGCGCGCTACGAATGTGAGTCTGACTCTGCCCAATAGCGGTGGCCCGATCACCAATGCCTCCGGGCGCATCGAAATCAATGCCGATACTCTGAATATGGAGCGGACGCGAATCCGGGGCGAGGGCTTTGTCTCCATTAAAGCGAACCATCTTTTGAGCAGTTCCAACGCGGTGGTGGACGTGGATCACGTCGGCTACACCCTGGGCGCCACCAACGGCAACCTGGTCGTGCAGAACCTCGTCAACGACGTCACACGCCGCATGTCGGGCGACGTTTTATCGTGGAGCGGCACCTGGTCGAACTTTACCGGTTCATTGACCGTCCTTCCGCCCGTCCCGCCTGACACCAATGCCGTGATCGTGACCAACGTGATCACTTTGAGCTTCCATGCCTGGATCGTGTGGAACCGCCTGCAGACCCGATTCCCGGTCACCGTCCATGAATTCGTCACGCACAGCACCAATGTGACGGTGGGAGACAGATTAAACATCACCGATTCATTATCCGTCGATGCCGAGCGCCTGACCGTGACCGGCGCGATGAATATTCTGGACACGGTTCACGATTGGAAGGCAGCCAACTTCCCGCGTTTGAGTTATCTGACCAACCTGGGCACCATCAACATCACCAATGCCGGCTTCTTTGGCAGCGACCGGACTCAGCCGTACGTCAGCATGGTCAATCGCGGCTCCATCCTCGGGGTGACGCATTTAATCAACGCGGACAATTTCGAAAACAGCGGCTCGATCACGGCGTTGCGAAGGTACGTGAATAACGCGGGGGGCGTGCTGAACGTAGGCGGCCCGCTCATTGTACAAACCCGCTCCGGCAAACTCGCCGGAGGCATTTTCGTGTCGGGCGGCGACATCCGCTTTGAGGGGAGTGATCTCAAGTTTCTTAATCACACAAACGAGGCTTCCGGCGCTTTGTTTCTTGACGTCACCAATTCGCTGGCCGACAGCGGTGGCGGTGCGGGCAATGACTGGCGCGTGTCAGATGGGTTTAATTTGTTGAGCAAACCCGTTTCGGGAGATTTGTTTGGGACCACCCTGCGGACGACCGCGCCTCAGTTCAGGGAAGCGCATCATACCTGGGCCGGCGAAGACCGGGGCACGAATTTAGCCGGCTTCAACAACAACGTGGTCATCGGCCATCTGATTCTGGACGCGGTGAATGGGAGTCTGTTGAGCTTTTCGGGGACCGGCTCCAACAACGCCCTTTATGTGGATTTCCTGGACATCCGAGGCGTTCTCACAAACGACTTGCCATCTGCCTGGTCGATCGATACGAATCTCGTCATTTACTTTGCCGACGCGAACGTGCCGGTTGATACCCTGGACGGACAATTTGCGGATGCGCAGAAGCCCGACGGCCGCTTGCGCTGGGTGAAGGATTTCGCCGGCCCGAACAGTTCGGTCGATGTCCTGTTGGCCAACGGTCAGACGGTTAAGATGAACCGGGCATTGCGCTTCAGCACGACGATCGACACCGACGGAGACGGAGTGGTGAACGCCTACGATGCTTATCCTTTGGATGCCGGTCAATGGAATGGCGTCACGCTCTCGGTGCAAAGCGGAAGACAATCGCCGCTGAGGCTCTCCTGGATGGCTGCGCCAGGCATTGTGTATCAGGTCGAGACTGCCACCAATCTGGCGGCTCCAAAATGGCAGACGGTGACCAGCTATACCAATCTTTCATTGGCCGGTTCGGTTGTTACTATCTCGCCAGCCGACGTAAACGCCGGCGAGGTGCAGCGGTACTATCGTGTCCGTTACACCCCGCAATGAAAGTGGGGATGACCGGTTGAAGAGAAGCCCGGATTCGGCTGCGCGCGCAAAGTCGATCGCTTGAACAAAGCGCCCATCGGCAGGCAGGTAAGCATCGTTTTTATGCAATCGAATGTTTTCAGCTCGGTTCGTCAATCGTTTGTTTCCGGGCTGTCTTCTGTGGTCGTGGCCTGGGCTGTCATTCGAGGCGATTGCGACCTGGCTTCGGTTGTCGAGGAAACGAGTTCCCGGACCGCAGTTCCGCAGAAGCGTGTCGTCGTCAATTTCGCGGACCTCGCCAGACAGCGGGCAGCGGAGCCGCAAACGAATCAAGTCGGGCGCGCCATTCATGCGCCGATGCCGAAGTACCTTCACCATACGAATACGGTTTCCCGTCCGTTACAAAAGGCGGGTTCGCCGGTTTCGCAAGGCCCTCTGGCGTCGTCTGAGCCGCCGCCGGAAGAAGGCGGGAGCTTTCCTGCGCTTCTCGACAACCAAAGATTCATACCGCCGGATACGATCGGGGCGGTCGGTCCGAATCACCTGATGGTAACGCTCAATTCCGAGGTGGCCGTCCAGAGCAGGCAGGGTGACGTCGTCAGCAAAGTTACACTGGTTGATTTTTGGAACGGTTTGGGCCACGCGGAGGCGTTTGATCCCAAGGTCTATTACGACCATTTCCACCGTCGCTGGCTGTTTGTCGCATTGGCTGACGGTTTCGCCTCAACGTCCGCGTTGCTGATCGGCGTGTCCACTAACTCCGATCCGACGGGGAATTGGACGCTGTTCGATGTCGACGCCGACGCCGCAAACAAGCTTTGGGCCGACTATCCGAATGTGGGGTTTAACGAGAAATGGGTGGTGGTGACGGTCAATATGTTTTCGATCTCGGCCGGGGGTTTCGACCACTCCGCCATTTACGCCTTCGACCAGCAGAATTTGCACGCCAGTGGCACCAACAAGGTCTTCTCCGACCCTGGTTTCACTTTCGTGCCGGCTGTGAATTACGACGCCGCTCAGGACACGTTGTATTTGCTGACGGAAGAGGACGAGAAGAGCCTGCGCATCGCTTCCATTTCAGGTCCGGTAGGACAAGAGACTTACAAGACCAACGTCGCCCTGGCAGTCTCCCCGGAGTCCTGGCAACTCGACCCGCCCACCGGAAATTTTCTTCCCCAGTTGGGCACTTCTGCTTTGATTGATGCGAATGATTCCCGGCTCATGAATTGCGTGTTGCGCAATGGTTCGCTCTGGTGCACGCACATGATCTATTTGCCGGCGGCCGGAATCGTGAACCGGGTGGCGGCGCAGTGGTGGCAGATTCAGCCCTCCGGCGCAGTCCTTCAAAGAGGACGCATTGAGGACCCAAACGCCAATCTGCATTATGCCTTCCCCAGCATCGCGGTTAACGCGTACAACGATGCGTTGATCGGTTATTCGCGGTTTGCTGCCGATCAATTCGCCAGCGGAAACTATACTTATCATTTTGCCTCGGATCCTCCTGGTGTCACGGGAGACGACATCGTGCTCAAGGAAGGCGAGGCGCCCTACTCCAAGGATTACGGCAGCGGTCGCGTCCGCTGGGGCGACTACAGCGGCACCGTGGTCGATCCCGTGAACGATGTTGATATGTGGACGATTCAGGAGTACGCCGCCACGCCCGATTCCCGCGGCGACCGGTGGGGCACCTGGTGGGGGCAGCTCATTTTCGGTGGCGTGCCGGATGGGATCCTTGAAATCAATGTCAACCCGCGTTCCAGTTCGGTTCTCCTCGCCGGCTCAACCGAAAACATTTTCGTCAGAGTTACCGACGGTGTGGCGGTGACCAATGCGATTATTGCGGCGACCTCCAGCGACGGCACAGTTCCGGACTTCAGGAACGACGGAGTGGCGCCGGATCAGACGGCCAACGATGCCACCTACTCCGATGCATTTAGAGTTCCGACGAATATCAGTTCGGTAACACTCACCCTGGTCATTTCGGCGCCTGGAAAGGATACTGCCACGAACATAGTGAATTACCTGGTCGTGCCACCTCCACCGAACGACAATTTTACCAACGCGACCAAGGTTCCTCCCGGAGGCACCAACTACGTCACGAACAACAGATTTGCCACGCGCGAACCGGGTGAACCTGCTCACGCCGGCGTCACATCGGCAGGCGCTTCATTGTGGTGGACCTGGACGCCAAACGTCACCACCAATGCCCTCCTCGACACCACCGGCAGCGCGTTCGACACGGTCCTTGCTGTTTACACCGGCAATAACCTGGCCACGTTGAATCCGGTGGCTTCCACGAACGATGTGGGATCACGCAAGCAGGCGTATCTCAACCTGCCGGCGAGCGCCGGAACCACCTACCGAATTGCCGTTGCTGCCGCCAGTACCAATATCGTCGGTTCATTATTGCTGCGCATTACTCCCGGAGGCCAGGCGGATACAAACGCGCCAATCGTTTCCGTGACGAGTCCCCCCAGCGGTTTGTTCACCTCCACAAACAAAATCACCGTCACCGGCTCGGTGGTTGATCCCGATCCCAGTCCCTCGGGGATCAATCAAGTCTTTATCCGAGTCAACTCCCGGACGCTCGCTGATGACGGCAGCGGTGATGACGTTGGTGAAGGCGAGGAGGATTTTATTTTGACCGCCCTGGGTCCGTTTTCCGGTGCGCCAGTGGCCACCAACTGGTTTCTGCCCATAGCTCTAAAGCAGGGCGAGAACACCATTCAGGTCACCGCCTCTGATATTGCCGGAAACCTTTCCGCCCCCGTGTCCGTGACGGTTGTTCACAGGCCGAGGGATCCGATCAATGATCTCTTTGCCAATCCGATAGAATTAACCGGCACTTCCGGCACCAGCAGCGTCAGTAACACCAATGCCACCAAGGAATTTGGCGAACCGAACCACGCCGGCAATGCGGGTGGGAAATCGGTTTGGTGGTCATTCCATGCGCCGGCTGACGGCGTTCTGTTTCTCACCACCAGCAATTCCACCTTCGATACGGTCCTGGGATTGTACCAGGGGACGCGCGTTACCAATCTGACCGCGATTGCCAGCAATGATGACGCCGCCGATGGCTCCAGCTTCAGCAAAATCTCGCAGGTGGTCCGGGCAAACGAAGACTATCGAATTGCTGTCGATGGAGTCGGCGGAAGCGGTGGAGTCGTGTATTTGACCTTTACCTTTACGGCTAACTCTATCAACCTTTTGACCGTGAACGGCAGTGCCGGAGGAACTGTCAACCCCGGCTCCGGCTACTATGCCAATGGTTCGACGGTTGTGTTCACCGCAACGCCTGATCTGAACTACGAATTTGTCGATTGGGAAGGCGGCCTGACTTCCTCGGCCAATCCCTTGTCGGTTGTGGTAACGGCCAACCTGACATTGACGGCCATGTTCCGTCCCCACGTGTTTACGGATGGTTTCGAATCGGGCGCTTTTTCTTCTTCGCTATCCTGGACTAATGGTGCAGACAAGCCCTGGCTGGTGGAGAGCAACACCGTTTCCTTTGGCCAGTTTGCCGCCCGTTCAGGTGTCATCACCAACAGTCAATCAAGTACTTTAATTCTAAGCGTCACCTCCAGCGGAGGAGTCGGCTCCTTCGATTACAAGGTCAGTTCCGAGACTAACTGGGATAATCTGGGGTTTTCTTTGAACGGCGTTTTGCAGCAGCGTTGGTCGGGTGAGGTCGGTTGGGCCACCTACCAGTTCGCCGTTCCTGCAGGCACGAACACATTGACGTGGCGCTACGTCAAGGACCCCAGCACCAGTGCGGGTCTGGATGCTGCGTTTATCGACAATCTGGACTTGCCGTTGTTGGCTCCGTCACTGCGGCTGTTGAACCCGACCTCCAATGGCTTCCAGGTCCAGTTCCAGGGGCCGAGCGTGCAGTCCGTCCGTATTCAGGCCTCCACTGACTTGACCGCTTGGCAGACGCTTTCCACCACCAACCTGGCTAACGGGGCGACTATTCAATTTACCGACCCGCAGGCGCCCAATTACCTCTTCCGCTTTTACCGTGCCGTCTCGCCCTGAGCTGGATTTCTAATCCAGGCAATCACAAGGGCTAATTCATCTCCGGCGCCGCCATCAACGTGTTCAATCACAACGGCCGATTCCGTGTAGCTTCGGCTTCTTGAGCAGCGAATCCTTCTTTCTGCTGCGTCCTTGGCGAGGCTCCCGCCGCGCAGGTGTGCGCTCAGACGCACATTTCCTTCCCGTGGTCTTTCTGCCATCATTACACGGTTCACTCCACGAAGCGTGAGAAGCACGCATATTGCGTGAAAATCACGCGTCGCCGAACGGGGGAAGACGGATTCGTTAGCCCGGCTTGAGTGGCACTGGCTTTGCTTTTACATGTGGGTCACTTGGTCCGACGGCATAAATTTTGTGCGCGGTTATCGTTCGTGCGCAGATGCGGACTTGTGCCGAGGTCGAGGCTGTACTCCAATCAAATGGTTCGATCCGTAAAGCAAGGCAGTCAATGATAACCAAATTGCGCGCATTTCTGACAGGTTCAGTGTGTTTTCTTTTCGCCTGGCCAGTGCTGGGTCAATCGCCCCCACCGTCGCTGCGGGTCAGTGTCTCGCCGCGGGATGACCGGCTCGTTCGTTGCTCAGCAAAATATTTTCTTCCTCGATGACGGCCAACCGCCGGACCAGACGGCGAATGATGGAACATTCAGCGCGGATTTAATCATGCCTAAGGTACCGGTTGGAACGGTGTCCAATGTCACTTTGCGAGTAGTCGTGTCGGGCGAAGTGCCGCCGCCGGACCCGCTGCCGGACCCGCCTCCGCCACCCGAAATTGTTACCGCGACCAACACCGTCCGATATGTGGTCGTGCCTCGGCCGGCCAACGACAATTTTACCAACGCGTTCAAGATAACCCCGGAAGGCGCGATCATTCTGGCAACCAACAATTACGCTTCAATCGAACCGGGGGAGCCTTTGCACGCCCAGGTGTCAACGGTTGCCGCCTCGGTTTGGTGGACCTGGTCGTCGCCGGTTGCGACCAACACATTGATTGACCTGGCTGGCAGTTCGTTCGACCCTGTGTTGGCGGTTTACACCGGAACTGCCGTGAGCAATTTACAGGCGGTCGCCGCTTCAACCAATGACGTGGTGAACAACCTGAAAGCGCACGTCAATTTCGACGCCCGGGCGGGTGTCACTTACCGCATCGCAATCGCCGGACTGGATACCAATGGGGTGGGAGACGTTCGCTTGCGGGTTGCCCCTGGAAAACTGCCGGACACCAATGGGCCCGTGGTCAGCATCATCAGTCCCGCCACCGAATCTCTGTTTACCACCAATGCGGTCACCATCAGCGGCACAGCCAAAGACCCGCGCCCAAATGACACTGGCGTCAGCCGGGTCTTCCTGCAGGTCAATGCGGACAAGCCTGTTGCTGTCATCGGTGCCACGACCTGGTCCGGCCGGCTGCAACTGCCG
>QHOP01000617.1 GCA_003219345.1 Verrucomicrobiota bacterium | reverse complement strand
TTCGGCATGACGACCCACGCCTGCATCCGATAATTCCGGCCATCGACTTCGAGCAATATGTTCTCGACGAGTTCCGCCACGTCCCGACGCCGAAGCCAACACTCCCCGTGACCGCGATCCAGCCACGTTTCGAGCTTCCTGCGCTTTGCAGAATCGTCAGGCTCGCGCAGAATCACCTCCCATTCGGCGCGTCGCGTCGCAGGAAAGGAATCGCTGAGTTGAAACGTAACGAACTGCGTAACACCCGGCGCGTCGAAGTGAGGCAAGTAACCGCGTTGATGCCAGCCGCGAAATCCTTTTTTCAATTCTTCGACGGATGGTTTCCAATCCCGTTCGCGTTTGGCGCGGATCAGTTCGAGCAGGCCGATATTCTTCGGCAGCGCGCGGCGGATTGGTTTCGACCATCCCATTCGCGTTGTTCCGTTCCGACGCTGAAGCGGCGTGAACGCCGCGCTCCCTCTGCCCTCTGCAACAACGCACGCCTCCGAGCGGGACCGCAACGGTGCGTCGCCTTATTGAGTTGTATATGGTCGCGGCATTACCGACGCCGCTGTGCTTGTGGCGCGAATCTGCGAGCCAGGCCTGGCCGATCGAAACGATTGGGCAGGTGTTTGCTGCATGATTCACCGCCCGCCGGGAATCGGAGCATAACCGGGCTTTGGTTATTCGGGGCCGTCCTCCGGCCAGACTTCCGTGGGAGCTTCGCGCTCGAGCTGCTGGTGAGGCGCGGCATTTTCAGGCTGGTCGAGTTCGGGCATGAAGTTGATGCCGGTTCGGTCCTCGATCCAACGGATGGATTGGATGAAATCCTTGTAATCGACGTTCTTTGGATACTTCTGGTTTTTCATCACGAAGGCGATGGAGCGCCACTGTCCGCTTTTGCCGTGCAGCACCACGATTTTGTAAAGGTGGGTGGGAACGGCAACGTGGTCTTTGCCGATGGCCTTGATTGTGAAATGCCCGGCGGCAGTGTGCGGATCGTCCTCCTTGGGATCATAGAACATGGGACCGGTGATGACGTAGGCTTCACCGCGACTTACAGCCCAGCCGCGAACAATCTCCTCAAGCTGTCCCCAGGGGTGCTGGTTGAACTGGCCGACCTGCGGGACCATGTTTGACAAAAAGTAGGTGTCGTCCTGGAGTGATTGCTTTTTCGTTTCGTCCCCGGAGGGCGCCTGATGCCCGCGGTCATAACCGGAGTGTTTGTAATCCTTAAGCTCGGCCCGCGAGCCGGCCGGCAGTTTCGGATCGGGTCGGAACGGTTCAGGCTTGGGACGCTTCAGCGGGCCGCCCAGGTCCTCAGTGCCAAGATGCTCGCAGACCCAGAGCGGAATTTTGTCGGCCAAACTGTTTTCCAGGACATAACCCTCGCGGATGATTTCCTCCGTCGGCCCATGCGGCCAGCCTGGCGCGTGCTGAGGCTCGCCGAAAAGACAGAGACGTTTGAGGATTGCTTCCTCTGGCGGAGTGTGGCCGGCCTCGGCCTTTTGAAATCGGGTGAAGTAAGCGATGCGGACCTGTTCGGTGGTGGTGGAGCAGCCGACCAGCAGAAGCGGCGCGATGGAAATGGCGAACAGCGCGGCGGAGAAATGAGTTCGTCTCTGATTATTCTTTGTTGTCATGTTCAGAGCTCCCGAACTGTCGCGGAAATATAGGGGGCTCCAAGTTCGAGGTCAATATCCGGTGCGGAAAGTTGAGTGTCCAGGTCGTCGAGCGTTTCAACCATGACCTTGACACTGATGTAAGTGCTCACTTACTAAAGAAAGGCAGAACCATGAAAACGATGAAAGAGATGACGAACCTGGAGAACGTAAAGCCCAAAGTCAAACGCCGGATGCGTTGGTGGGTCCCCATCGCAATCGCCGCGCTTGCGGTTGCGAATGTTGTTCGTGTCCGCCTGTCCGGGGATCTGGACAGCATGTTCAAGAACATGCAGACGATGTTGACGATTGTGGTGTCGGTCCTTCTGCTGCTTGTCTGGTGGTTGTTTTTGACGCGGCTGCGCTGGCGCACACGGTTGGCCGGACTCGCGTTGTTCATTCTCGGCGCGGTCGGCTTGAAGCAGACGGTGCGCTTTGACGGCTCGGTCGATGGCAGCGGCAAGCCGAGAATCGTATGGAGGTGGACGGCAAAGAAGAGCGGCAACGTCGGTGAGTTCAAGGCAGTCAACGTCCCGAAAGAGCAGCCAGGGATTGAAGCCGCCATGGATTATCCTGGATACCAGGGGCGGGATCGCTCCGGCGTTGTCCTGGGGACTCAATTGGAGCGCGACTGGACTTCGCATCCGCCGCAGGAACTCTGTAGGCAACCGATTGGCTTGGGGTGGTCAGCCTTCGCGGTTTCCGGACCGTTCGCCGTCACCCAGGAACAGCGCGGTGAAAACGAACTGGTGGTTTGCTACTCACTGGCTACCGGACGCACGCTCTGGTCGCACACGAACGCGGTTCGATTCAGTGAACCGATGGGAGGCGACGGCCCCCGGGCGACTCCCACGATTGTGGACGGCCGGGTT
>QHOP01000402.1 GCA_003219345.1 Verrucomicrobiota bacterium | reverse complement strand
TGACAATGAACTCATCAAAGAATCACTGAAGAGGCCGGCAGCGCGCTCCGAAGTGATCCTTGATGGCGTCTTCGCAGACGCGGTAACTATTGTGGAAGCAGATGGGGATCGTGTTGCCTATCAGACCGCATTTGAGCTCGGCCCACGACCAACTCCTCGCGATAACTATTTCGCGGCAGTTGGCGGCGTTGGGGGAATGGCAGAGACGGCTCGCTTTTACCGCAGCTTGCACATCCCCGTCGCAGTCATCGCCGACCTTGACTGATCTTAGATCCGCCAGGTTTGGGCCGCATCATTAAGGCCTTGGCAAGCGACGCACGTGCCCCAGAGCTGACCGAGAAATGCGATGGACTCATTCGCGATATTCGAAGGATTCCTCCTGATCTCACGGAAATGGAAATTTCACGGAGAATCGGTGACCTCGCCGCGAAGCAGTTTAGTTGGGCCAAGAATGATGACGGATCACTGGTAAGAGGCCTCCGTCAGTTAGCAAACGCGATTGACAGGGTTCGAAAGTTAAAGAGCGGCGGTGTCGCGGCATTTTCTGAGCATCCTAAGTTGAAAGCACGTCTGGAAAATGTAATCGAAGAATGCAAGGCTGCGGGCTTATTTCTGGTTCCGGTTGGCGAATTAGAAGACTGGTCGACCGAACTTATGAAGGATGGTCCAAGCAGGGAGCGGAAGGCTGAATGGACGAACGAGTTCGTTAAGCGAATGCGGCAAGAGCCGAGCCGTGCTAAGGACATCATCGATTTCGTTACCGCAGTTGACACTTTTCACGGAATGGTGGCTGGGAAATTAGCGACAATTGATCTCGCCGCCGGTTGAAGTAGCAGGCGAAAGTGGCGGCGCGTCAGTACCTATTCCGTACGCGTTTAATCTTCTCGCTTCGACGGCGGCGTGAACAATTCAATCACGTGCCCGTCCGGATCACGGACAAAAAGTTGCGAAGCGCCATCAGGCCGACGCTTGCGCGGAAGGTGTTCCATTTCGACTGAGTCAAAGTGCCGCTCCCACGCGTCGAGGTCGTCCACTTGCAGGGCGAAATGGTTGCCGCGGTTGTGCGAGAACACGGGTTCGGCGCGATCACCGATGAGGTGGAGTTCCTGGTTCGCGCCCAGCCGAAACCAGGCGCCCGGAAACGTGAAGGCTGGACGCGGAATTGCTTCGAGTTGCAGCACGCGCCGGTAAAACTCGCAACTCTTCTCAACCTCGCTGACGTGAATCGCGACGTGGTTCAATTCCTGAATTTTCATCTTCAATACCGCCGCCGGGAAAACCGGCGAACGAAGAAAACCACAGATGAACACAGATGGACACAGATTTTTGGCGCTTCATCGCGCTCAACGGTTCGGCAAAAAGGTCATCAGACCTTCTCATCCGTGTGCATCCGTGTTTATCCGTGGTTAAATTCCGATTGAAACTGCCCTCAGGGCTCCGGACCTACAGGTAAATGCGAGGCCCAATGCGTCAGGCGACGAAAGATTTCCCAGTTGTCCTGGCCTTTGAGGGCGACACCGCCGATGCCTTCCTCGTCGAACGCCCAGTCCGCCAGCCAGCCGGAGTCTGTCACGACGACGACGCGCCCTTTGCCCGGTTCCGCCGTGGCGAGCAGGCAGCCAGCCTGGTCGCGCGTGCCTTTGGGCGGCTTTTGATTCAGATCGTTCATCACAAGCGCACGCGGGTTCGCCGGACTAGACGAGTCGAGCAGCAACAGGTTGCCCGTGTAGTAGGCCCAGCGCAGCCTGCCGATGATCGGTGTTTCCTTCGGCAAGACGAGTTTCTTGGCGTCGGTGTAAAGGTTCGTGGCCTGGATGCCAAAGCGCGCGAGCAGCTTGTTCATGTCTTCGACCTCGAGGTTGTGATTTTCCTGATTGCCGGACACGACCAGACCGCCGCCGTTCTTAACGAACCCGCTCAGCACATTGATATCAGCGGCTGAAACGTGCGGGGGCGCAGGGTTGTTGCCGACAGCTTTGTCGCTCGGATTGACGATGAACAACAGCTTCACGTCCGCAAGCGTGTCGCGCGTGAGCGGTTTATTGTGGATGCGCACCTCGAAGTCCTCGCGCAGGCGTTGAATGACTTGCTTGTAAGTGCCATTGGGTTCGTAGCGGTGTTCGCCCTCGGCATTGTAGTAACGGCTGTAAAGCAGGACGGGTTTGGTGTGCGGCTCGGCGGCAATGCCGGTCGGACCGGACACTGTCTCAATTCCGACCGCCAATGCCAGTGCCCCGATAAAAGGATTTGTTTTCATAGCGTAGTTGAGGTTCGACAGTGCATCATCGTGATCCTGGCAAATCTCCGGCTTTGCCGGAAGCCTGAAGGTTGATGGTGCCGGGTGTCATCTGCTTCTTCCCAATCTTAATCGTAATCTTACTCTTAATCTCCAACTGACCGGTTCGTTCATTTCTCCTTCAAAACCGCGCTTTCGTCAAAGACTGCGCGACGAATGACCGTCCTTTCGTCCGACGTGAATACAACATGGATTTTGCCGTCACGCGTCTGCACCGCCGTTGGATACCCAAAGTCGCCCGGTCCTTCGGCAACGTTTCGCCGATACGGAAACGTCTTCGCGTTGTCAGTCGAAATGGCCACGGCCAGCGGCGCGCGATTCGTGAAACTGTCGTTGTAAACGAGAAGCAAATGATCGTTGCGCAGCTTGATGAAGTCCACCGCCGCGTTCGGATTTGGGAATTCGGAATCTTTCCCTTCGCTCCAGGTTCGCCCGCCGTTGTGCGACTCGGTGCGCACCAGCCAGCCGTCGGACCGACCATTGTAATCGCCGCCGCGCCGGCAGAAGGCGATGAGATTGTCCGGAGTGACCTCAACCGCAGCCGGCTGAATGTTCCCCAAACGGGACCGGACGCGGTTGCTCGGCTGCCAGAGTTTGGTCGCGGGATCGAGTCGGAGAAAAAGCGAAGTGCAGTTGGCGTCCACCGACTCCGTATCGCGTCCGACTTCGTGGTAAATCGGCAGCAGGCAGCCGCCGTTGCGCAAAACAATCGGGTGCGCCCGCACCATCATCCCTTCGTCAAAGGCGACCGTGAACGAATCGGACCAGGTTTTCGCGCCGTCGCGCGAGACTTTCGCGGCGATCCGCGAATCGGACCAATGCGTTCCGTAACGAGAAACGTAGAACAGCCAGACGAGTCCATCGGGCGCCTGCCAGACCACCGGATTGCCGAGCGAATGAAACGGGTCGCGCCCGATCGCCAGCGGCGGCGACCAGCGATGCCCGGTCTTCCTGAGGCGCGAACCGAACACGGCCGCGCTGTTATCGTTGTATTCGCCTTTGCCGCTGAAAAAGACCAAATAAAGGTCGCCGTTCTGCAGTTCGTCAAAGCTCGCCGGATGCTTGTAGTCGCCGGTTTTGACTTCGGGACCGAAGACGCGTTCGACGTGAATCTCGTCACCCGCGAACAGATTGCCGACGACTCCTCCAGCCAGGAAAAGAGAAATAAAACGAAGCCGGAATTTTGCGCGAAAATGGCGGTGATCGTTCATGCGATGGGCGACTTAACACGATGCGCTGCCGCTCTCCAAGCCGGAATTCGGAGCATGGCGCAAATAGCTTTCTTTCCACGGGATTCTTTGGTAACGAGCGAACACTTATATGGCAAAGCTCCTTGCGCTGCTGATTCTGCTGGCAGCCGGCACGGTTCAGGTGCGCGTCCAATCCGCCGGTTCGCCCTCAAACGCGGCGGAAACGGAATTCAACAAGCTGCGCGAAGAGTCTATCGCCGGTTACCTCGCGTGGCGGCCGCAAACCGGCACGACACTCGGCCTGCACGAATACGACGGCAAACTGACCGACTACAGCCGGCCTTCGCTGGATGCGGAACTGGCGCGGCTCACACGCTTCGATCAACAACTCGCAACACTCGACGCAAAGTTGCTCAGCCCGCAGGCGCATTACGACTTGCGCATTCTGCAGACGGCCATCAAAAACGAAATCTTCCAGTTCGAGGACGTGGACGGTTACCGGAAGAACCCCATGACCTACGCCGGAGTCCTCGAGGTGAACATCTACATCAAACGCAACTTCGCGCCGATCGAAGCCCGCCTGCGCTCGATCATCGCGATCGAGGAGCAGACGCCAAAGCTCATCGCGACGGCGAAGGCAAACCTGGAGGAATCGCTGGCGAAACCTTTCGTCGAAACCGCCATCGAAGTCGCCAACGGGTCGGCGGATTTTCTGAGCAAAGACCTGGTGGAAGCCTTGAAAGAGGTCGAAAACGAACAACTATTGACAGCATTCAACGCGGTCAACCAGCGGACCATCGAGCAACTGCGCAGCTATGTGACGTGGCTGAAGGGCGAGAAGCTGCCGAAAGCACACACCCATTATGCCCTCGGTCGTGAGAAGTTTCAGAAGATGCTGCGCTACGGGGAACTCATTGACCTTGCGCCGGAAAGAATCCTGGAAATCGGGATGCGCGAGTTGCGGCGCGAACAGCAGGTCTTCGCGGACACCGCGAAAAAAATCGACCCGGGCAAAAAGCCCATCGAAGTCTTCAAGGAAATACAGAAGGACCACCCGAACGAGAAGGGCTTGATTCCGGACACGAAGAAGGATCTGGAGGCGATCCGCCGGTTTGTCGTTGACCGCCGGATTGTCGCGATCCCGTCCGAGGTCCGGGCCAGAGTCGAAGAAACGCCGCAGTATCTGCGCGCGACCAGTTTTGCTTCGATGGACACGCCGGGACCGTTTGAGGCGAAAGCGACCGAGGCGTACTACTACGTCACCCCGGTCGAGAAGGATTGGTCGCCGCGGCAGAAAGAGGAATGGCTCACCGCGTTCAACTATTACACGACCGACGTCGTCACGATTCACGAGGCGTATCCGGGCCACTACGTGCAGTTTCTCTGCCTGAACGCATCGCCGGCGACGAAGCTTGAAAAAATCTTCGGCAGCTACGCGTTCATCGAAGGCTGGGCGCATTACTGCGAACAGATGATGGTTGATGAAGGATTCGGGGCGGCAAAGGCGATTCACTCCAGGCGGCAAAATACCGGCTGGCGCAATCGGACGAAGCGCTGCTGCGTCTGTGCCGCCTGTGCGTCTCCATCAAAACGCACTGCGAAGGGATGTCGCTGGACGACGCCACGAAGTTTTTCGAGGAAAACTGTTATTACGAACACAAGCCGGCGTATCAGGAGGCGCTGCGCGGGACATTCGATCCGCAGTATCTCTATTACACCGTGGGCAAACTGGAGATTCTCAAGCTGCGCCGTGATTATCAGCAACAGGAAGGCGCCAGTTTCTCGCTGAAAAAATTTCACGATGAAATGTTGCGACACGGCGCGCCGCCGATCCGTTTGCTGCGCGAGTTGATGCTCAAGAACAGCGCAGCGTGGAACGAGATTCTCTGAATTGCCAAAAAGTGTGACGGTCAGCGACCTCCGCCAACGCAGAAGCCTTGACTTAATGAATGGCTCAAAGCCAGATGGCCCTCCGGGTGAACAGGGCTGGCCTACATCGATACGGATGCGCAGGTTCCGATCGATGTCATCTTCCCCCTCACCCCTACCCTCTCCCCATGGGAGAGGGAAAAGCTGGTCCTGGGCTGTGGACCAATCCAACGCGCATCGAATTTCACCTGGCCCCTGCACGCTGTTCCCTCTCTCCGGGGAGATGGTCAGGGTGAGGGGATACGCCGCGTCCGCTGCCCGAATTTTTTGGACACGTCACCATGGCCCGCCCGGCGGAAAGAGCCTGATCGAGAAGTTGCTTCGGGTCTTCGTTTTCGGCCTTCTGGCAATGGCGCCTTTTTCTCTGCGCGCGGCTGAATCCGCACCACCCATTGAGGTCGGCATCTCCATTCGCGACATCACACCGGAAGGACCGATCTGGCTGGCCGGCTACGCGGCGCGGAAGCATCCGTCCGAAAAGATTGACTCGCCGCTCATGGTCCAGGCCATCGCGTTCAAAGGCGGGGACGAGCGCGTCGTGCTGGTTTCACTGGACAACTGCGAGGTCAGCCACGCGTTCATTGCGCCGGCAGTTGCCGAACTGACCACCCAACACCACCTCAAGCCCGGCGCTCTGATGGTGGTTTCCAGCCACACACACTCGGCGCCGGTTCTGGAAAATACGCTGACGTCGATGTATAACCTTTCGCCGGCGGACGAGGAACAAATCCACAAATACAGCGCGTTCCTGAAATCGAAGCTGGCCGAAGTGGTCGGGGCGGCGCTGGCGGATTTAAAACCGGCGCGACTGGAACATGGAGTCGGACGCGCGACGTTCGCGATGAACCGCCGGGTTTACAATGGCGACAAGGTTGATTTCGGAGAGAACCCGGACGGCCCGGTGGATTGGGACGTGCCGGTGTTGAAGGTGACGGGAGCGAACGGAGCCATCCGCGCGATCCTGTTCGGTTACGCCTGTCATGGCACGAGCATTGCCGGCGATGACTTTTACATCATTTCGGGCGATTACATGGCTCACACGCGGCAACACCTCGAAGCGCACTATCCAGGCGCAACCGCAGTCTATTTGACCGGCATGGGCGCGGACTCGAATCCATCGCCTCGGGGAACGCTGCTCGACGCCAAACGCCATGGATTGGAGCTGGCCGGCGCGGTGGCCGGTGTGCTGAGCCGTCCGATGCGGCCGGTCCAGGGACTCCTCAAGCTGGCTTACGCTGAAGCCGAGTTGCCGTTCGCAGACCCGCCGCCGCGCGATCAGATCGAAAAGGACTCGCGGAGCGACGATGTTTACATTCGAAATCGCGCGACAGGTTATTTGAAACGATTGGATGCGGGCGAGCCCTTGCCGGCTTCGTTGAAACTTCCGCTCGCGGCGATTCGCATTGGCGACGAACTCACGTTCGTCGCGATGGGCGGCGAGGACGTTGTTGATTACAGCAAACGGTTCAAACGCATTTTTGCGGCGGACCATCCATGGCTGATTGGCTACGCCTACGAAGTTCCGTGTTACATTCCTTCCGTGCGCATTTTGAAGGAGGGCGGGTACGAAGCGCAATCCTCGCTCATCTACTACGGAATTTACGGTCCGTTCCGCGCGGGCATCGAAGGGATTTTGGTCAAACAAGTGACGGAGCTGATGGACAGAGTGCGAAATCAGTAATTGGAGCAGCGATTTTATGAATGGATTTCAGAGATCTCTTTGGATTCTCACCGTCATTTGCCTGGTGTCGCGCGCTTTATTCGCGCAAAACGCCGGCAGCCCGCCTGCCTCGCTGCGCGAACAAATCCGGTC
>QHOP01000616.1 GCA_003219345.1 Verrucomicrobiota bacterium | reverse complement strand
CCCAGGCCCTTGTTAGCGCCGGTCACCAGCGCGACGTGTCCTTCGATGTTCATTTCGTCTTCTCCGTGAGGTTAAATAAACGCACGGCGAGCTGCATTTGGGCCACGAACTCGATCCGCGAGCCCGTGCGGTACTTCCACCCGCGTGCGCATGCCGTCCCTACGGGACTTGGCCTCCGTATTAAGCTAGCCCAGCGCTTCAGCGCTGGGTACACGTTGATCGTTCCAGCTTCGTCTTCGTCTGCCTGCCTCGTTCCTTCCCTCTTCTCTCCCGGCCTCTGTGCCCTCTGTGCCTCTGTGGTGAATCCCTTCTGCCTTCTGCCTTCCGCCCTCACCGCGTCCCCGGCGTCGCGTCCGTCTGTACCTTGTACAGAAAGTACGGCGGCTGCCGCAGATCCTGCCCCGCGTTGAAAACTGGCAAACGATTCACCTGCGTCGAGGTAATGTAGAGCGTCCCGTCCTTCCCCAACGCCAGCGAATCCGGCCAGACCAAATGCCGGTTATGAACCACCGTCTCAAACGTCGGGTTGAAAGTGTCCGCCGTTCCCTGCGACGGATCGAACCGCAGGATGGCGTTGAACTCCCCGTTCGTCAGATAAACGCGCCCCTGCGCGTCCGCTTCCAAGCCACCCACTTCGCCCTTGTCGCCCAGGTTCTTGATCGTCGCGGCCACGGCGGCGTCGGATTGGGTGAAATCCGTCAGCACGGCGGCATCCACGGAATACAAGTTCCGGCTGGCAATCGGGCAGTAGTACACCAGCTTGCCGTCCGCCGAAACCGCGATGCCGTCGCACGCGACCGATACCAGTGAAGGCGCGGCGTCCGCCGTCGCCTGGATGACAAACGGCTTGCCCTCCACGGTCGCGCGGAAAGCCGGGTCGGGCAGCACGGTGGGATCGTTCGCCAGCCGCCGCACCGCGTTGCCGGTGGACAGATCCACCACGATGATGCCGCTGCCCGCCGCCGCTGAGGAATCCGGGATGTACGCAAAGCCCGCCGCGCCGCGCGCCAGGTCAAAGCGCACGTCGTTGATG
>QHOP01000401.1:15744-17553 GCA_003219345.1 Verrucomicrobiota bacterium | reverse complement strand
TTTGATCGACGGCGGCAAGGGACAGCTCAGCGCGGCTTGCGCCGAACTGGAGAAACTCGGCCTGAGCCACATTCGAATCATCGGGCTGGCGAAGGAGTTTGAGGAGATTTATCGGACCGAGGAAAAGGAGGCTCTGCGGCTCAGGCACGATTCCGGCGCGCTGAAACTGCTGCAACGGGTGCGCGATGAGTCGCATCGTTTCGCCAATACTTACAACGCGCAACTGCGCTTGAAGAAAATCTCGGAGAGCATTCTCGACGAATTTGCCGGCATCGGCGAGCAACGCAAAGCGGCCTTGCTCAAAAAATTCGGTTCGGTGCACCGGCTGCGGACCGCCTCGGTGGAAGAAATCGCCAAAGTGCCGGGCTTCGGCGGGAAAGCCGCCGCGGAGTTGAAAGCGTTTTTGGACCGAAGGCCGGGTTGAGGGGAAAGCGGAACGTTCACATTCTATGGGTATTTCTGTGACATGACACCTGCTCAACCCACCCAGTCGAAGAATCCCATGGCTTCCAGTCTGCCGCGAAGTCCCGATTTCTGTTCCGGAGTCAAATTGGTGTTGGGCAGCCGGGCGGGGCCAAGGGGGACACCGAGCATCTCCATCAATGCCTTGGATGCTCCCATGTAACCCAGGCCGGCCAGCATCGGCACGAGTGTCGAGACTCAGGGCGAAACGGAACCGATCAGAATATGCCCGCAGGGAACAAAGCCAGCCTTCTGAAGCGTCCTGCGACTCGCGATGTTCGCCGGATTGCAGCGTGCCGCCGGGACACTCCCCTGCTCGTAGCAGACTCTCTTCAGCTCCTGCACCAGGTAAGAGCCCAGACCCCGTCTCCGGAATGGTTCTGCCACTTTCATGTAGATGTCACCATAGGGCCGGTTGTAATGGAAAAGGATGCCTCCGGCCGCCGCAATCGCGCCTTCGACCACCACCACCCAATCCGCTCCGGAGTCCAGTTCCCGCGAAAGAACCTGCGCGGCATCCTCCGGTGCAGCGCGCCGAACAACGGCGCCCGGCGGCGAGTGCGTCGTAGTCAGTTTGTCGTGAAAGAGAATACTCTCGCTCGTCACGCTCGGGGCGAACGCGTGCAACATGACCGTCAGGAGCGTGTCATTGCTCTGAGTCTCAATCGTGGCCGAACCGCTGGCCGCCAGCAGCGCTGAAAAAAGATCGAACATGCGCGACCGGTACTGGGGCGCGACATACCACTCGTACACCGTGGGCTTGCCTTTCCAGGGCCCGCCAACGGCAATGGAGCCGTAACCGACCGTCGCCTCCCCAGCGAAGAGAAGATACTCATGCGTCCACCCCGGGCGGGAGTGGATCGAATCATGGATGATCTGGCAGCCCATCTCCAACCGATACATGTCGCGCCAGGCGAGGATGTCTTCGACGTTTGCTGCTTTGGCAGAGAGATCCACGCAGAACCAGCGTTTTATTTAAACTTGTTTTTCCGGTAGGCGCCCATCGCCGGCGCGTCGGGGTTCACTTCGGGACCGAAGTAGCGCAGGCAGACGAGCGGCTCGGTCTCGCTGGTGTTCTCGAACGTCACGCCGGCTTTCGCGCCGTCCTGGGTGCAGAAGTATTCGTCCTCGGTCAGTTCGTGAAAACGGATGAGCTTCGGGCTGTTCAACGCCTGGCCGTTGATGCTGCCTTTGCCTTGCACGCAGATCAGGCCATAAGCTCCCTTGTCCCTTATCGTGCATTTCGCGCCGGGATCGACCGTCAGTTCCTTGGCGGTGAAGTATTGGAAACCGTGCACTTTGCCATAGACGATCCAGCGGTCCACAAAACCTTCCTTGCGGGTATCG
>QHOP01000401.1:14149-15736 GCA_003219345.1 Verrucomicrobiota bacterium | reverse complement strand
CACGATGAAGTCAAGGTCGTGGTGTTTCTTCTTCGGCATGTCTTTGACGAGCAGATCCCAAGGCACATAGCGACCTTCGACCATACTCTGATACATGCCGAAGACATCGCTGCCCCATTGCGGCTCATAGGTGCAGAACGAACCGGGCGCGTGCAGGATGCACGGGCCGACGAGCCAGCCGGTGCCGGGCTTGAGGCGATACGCCTTCGAAAGGTCGAGGATTCCGTTGTCGCCGTTGTTCCAATCCTCGAGGCATTTGCGGACCTGCGTCGGCGTGGTGCCGGGTTCGAGACCGAAGAACGTGTAGGGAAAATTGTTGCCGACGTTGTTGTGCTGTGGCGGGAAATAATACGATTCCGGTTTGCCTTCCTGGTCGACGAGTTTCGCCTGCCTGGCGTTCTGGTGCATGTGATGCGGGATCGGCCCCATGTTGTCGAAGAATTTTGAATAGACCGGCCAGCGCTTGTATTTGTTCCAGATTTTTTGGCCGACAAGCGTCGCGCCGCAATCAGCAACCGCCCGGCGCAGCGTGAATCGCTCCTTGCCGACGACGACGTAGCTGAGGCCCTCGTCTGGAACGCGGCCTTCGTTGGCTGCTTCCGTCGTCGAAGCGAACCAGCGTTCGTCGATTCCGCCGCGGTTGGCGCCGTAGGCGTACGTGTCGTCCGGATGCAGCTTGAGCCGCAGGCCGGGCTGGAGGAACGAGCGAGGCACCCAATTCGGCGCCAGACGCAGCAGGCCGCCGGTCGCCGAAAGTTGCGCTTCGACTTTGGATTGAGTGTTGGTGGTGATGGTCTTGAGTTGGTTGACGGTGCTCATGGTTCGTTAAATGGATGAAAGCGTTGAAACTTAAATCAATGATGCGCAATTCGTGACGCGTAATGGTTGATTCATGCGGTTGAGAGAGGAAATCAAATCCTCAGAGCGTTGTCAGCCGCAGAATTTGCGGAGACTGCCCGGCGTCCAGCCGCGGCGTGAAGGGGCGGCTGGTTGAAGCGGCATCTGTTCCGAGGCGCTTAACGATTCGGTTCTATCCGGCTCTTGATCTCGCCGAGGAATCGTTGAATCTGACCCGCGCCATTCGGCACATCTTGCTCTGATTCCAAATCGGAGCGCCATGCTTCGACGCCCATCGGCCTCCCCAACAACCGCCAGGAACCATCCGCCTGTCGAGCAAGTCTCAGCCGAACACGCAGCGCCCGGCTCGAACCGCTCCTGGTTGGTTTGTCGAACACCAACTCATAGGCGTGTTGTGAAGCTGTTTCGACGTACCCGCGGCCGAGGAAGAACGCACGGGCGACCGCCTGGATTTCTCTTGCAGGTCTTGCCTCCAAGGTGACTTCCGGCAGTCCCGATTGTGTCGAAGGAACCTGCCCCTCACGACCGGACGACTTGCAACCCGCTCCTGCCAGAATCACTCCGGCCAATGCGCAGAAACAGAAAAGGCAGAGATTTGTAACCTTCATTAAATGAAACAGGTTCGCTGGGCCGACTGCTATTCCTCGCCGTCGTAGTAATCGACCTCCCGGATGCGAAACACACCGGCGCCTTCGAGCGATAAGCCCCATTTGTTCGAATCGGGATAGT
>QHOP01000401.1:0-14107 GCA_003219345.1 Verrucomicrobiota bacterium | reverse complement strand
CGCGTGAGTTTGCCGGCGCGGACTTTCCCGGTGCCGGAGGCGATGAGATAAAACTCCCACTCCGTCGCGTGACTGTGGAACGGGAAATTCCTTGCGCCGGGCGGCAGGCGAACCAATTCGACTTCAAACGGAGGTTGGCCGGGCAGGCTCGGCCCCGTCTTCGGGTTCTGGAACGCCTGCGCCACGTCGCGCAGAAACCGGTGATACTTTCCTTTCGGCGACTTGCGCTCTCGCCAGGGAATGTTGTTCAAGTTTACCTTTTTCATCACAGGCGTCGCAGCCTGACAGGGCCAACCGGACATGACAAGAAAACCGTTTCATTCCTGGAATTCAACGGACCTGTTTCTTGCACTCGCAATTCCTGGCTGTATCTGACATAGTGAACTCATGTTCGCCAGCGATAGCCAAGGCGCAAACACGCCTGCCCGGTCGTCGCATTTTCAAACAACCCACTGGAGCGTCGTGCTCACGGCTGGGCGAAGCGACTCACCACGCCGAGCCGAGGCCCTGGAAAAGTTGTGCCGCGCCTACTGGTACCCTCTCTATGCGTTTGCTCGGCAGCGGGGCCAAGGACCGGAGGATGCACAAGACCTCACGCAGGAATTTCTTGCGCGGCTGCTCGAAAAGAACTGGCTGGCAGACCTCGATCCGCACACGGGCCGGTTTCGTTCCTTTTTGTTGACCGCCTTGAATCGCTTTCTGATCAACGAGTATGACCGCGGCCAGGCGGCCAAACGCGGCGGCGGCAGAACCTTCATTTCGCTCGACCAGGTACAGGCGGAAGGACGGTACTTGCACGAACCGGCGACCGATGACACGCCGGAAAAAATTTTCGACCGCCGGTGGGCTATGGCGGTTTTGGATCACGCCCTCACGCTAGTTTCCGCCAGCGAACGCGGCCGCGTTCGCTTTGCCGCCCGATTCCATGTAGGCCAGCAAATCCAGAATCTCCTCTTTCGTCAGAATGCTCACCAAGCCTTCCGGCATGGGTGATAGTTTGGACGGCTGGCGCTCTTTGATGTCGCTCTTGTTGATCTCGCGTTGCGCCTGCTTCAACGGATCGGTCACCACGACCACTTTGCCGCGGTCCTCGTCAATGATCCGGCCGGTCACATCCTCGCCGTCCTTCAGGAACAATGTTGTGTTCTGATACTGTTCGGAAACGACCTTCGAGGGTTCGATGATGGATTCAAGAATGTCCCGCCGTGTATATTTGCTGGATGCCGCGCCCAGTTCGGGGCCGACCGAGCCACCTTCATTGCCGAAGCGATGGCAGGCGATGCATTGCGCGTCGTTGAACGCCTGCTTCCCTTTTTCGAAGCTGCGTCCTTTGGAAACCCTGTCCAGTTCCGGCAACAGGTCTTCCATCTTCCATTCTTTAACAAACTGGCGCTGCACCAACGGTGGCCTCGGCGTCACCGGCGCGCCCTTGATGACGGAAGCGAGCTCGGCCCGTTCCGCATCGCTCAACGCGGCGGCGGCGGCCTTGCGGATGTTCGCCATGAACTTCGGAAAACTCGCTCCGTCGCTGTAACCGCGGCCAACGTCGTTGAACCACTGCACCAGCGCCTGCCAATGTTTGTCCTGCGAGCGGTCGCGGTTGAACCAACTGAAGTAGGTCTTCCGCTGGTCCATCGTCCAGCCCGACTTCAGATCGCGCAGGCTGATGATGTAATGGATCTGCTCCTCTTGCGTTTGCGCCTTCGCCAGCAAATCGAGCGTCTTGGCCACCACGTCCGGCGCTTCGAGGCAGATAAGGAGCTGCGATAACTCGCGATTCAGCGGCCAGGTTTTGGCCGGGTATTGTCGGTCGAGTTTCTCGACGGCAAGTTTGGCCAAGTCCGGTTCAGGGCGGCCCTGACGCGCGAAGCTGACCTCGATCACCCGGAGCTTCGCCAGTTTCTGTTCCTCGGTGAGGTTATCGAGCGGGAACCTGCCCAGAGCCTTGAGCAAATCACGTTGGGTTTCCTTGTCACCGAGACGGGCCAACGCGAGCAGAGCCGTCAAAGCGCCGTCGGGATTCGTTTCGTTTAGCGCGCGCTCTTTCCATTGAGAGACCGGCTGACTTTCGATCGCGATCCGCGCAGCGTAGCGAATCCAGCGATCCGGGCTGCTCAAATGTGGCCACGCAAATTCGACCGCGTTCGAGTCCTGTCGTCCGTGGAAGGCTTCGAGTAGGCGGCGGGTCTTCACCGCAGGCCAAATCGTAGGAGCTTCCATCTGAATGTCGGTCGGTTCTTTTCCGACGTATGTCACACGATACAGACCCGACTGCGTGCCACGCCCGCCGGTGAGGAAATACATCGCGCCATCCTTGCCGAATTCAAGATCGGTCACATTCAACGTCGCCTTCGGCCCGGCCTCGCGGAGCGACTTCGGCGCCACAAAATTCTCGAACGCGCCGGCATAGGTCGCCCCCTTTGACTTGAGATGAACTGCGATAATACGGCCGTACGACCAATCCATTACGTAAAACGCCTGCTGATATTTCGCCGGATATTTCGCGCCGGTGCCGAATTTCACGCCTGTCGGCGAGCCGATCCCGATGTCGAGCGTGGTCGGTAGGCTGTCCGGATACCAGTTCGGCCACTTGGCGGTGCCTTCGCGAAAGCCGTAATCGCCCGCGCTGACGATGTGGTTGATGCGAATGGGTCGATACCAGGGCGTGCCCCAGTCCCATTCCATGTCGCTGTCGAAGCCAAACAATTCGCCGTCCGGACTGAAATCGATGTCGTAGGTATTGCGGAAACCGGCGGCAAACAACTCGACGTTCCGACCGTCGGGGTCCATGCACGCCACGAAACCGCCGGGCGGTTTTTTGCCCGCGCCAAAGCCGTGGCCGTCCTCCATGCGCGGCAGCACAATGTCATCGGCGTAATTCCGGTGCGGTGAATTGGGCGAGAGGTCGTCCGGCACATCGACAAAATTGCCGCAGACGATGTAGAGTTTCTTGTCCGGGCCGAGGACGATGCCGTGGGCGCCGTGTTCTCCGTCGCCGCCATGGCCGTGGTTCCATTTGCAAAGCAACTCCGGCGGACCGAAATGGCCGTTCCCGTCTGTGTCGCGCAGGCGATAGAGGTGGTAGCCTTGCGGGCCGCGCCCGTTGACGTACAGGCTGTCAAACGCGTAGCGCAGACCCATCGCGCCGGTCACGGGAACGTCCAGCGGTTCAAGTTGCTCGAGCTTCCCGTCTTTCAGCGTGACGCGGAGCATCGGCTCTTTGCCCTGGGGCGAGAGGATGAGCCGGCCTTTGTTGTCCACAGCCATGCTGACCCAGGAGCCTTCGCCCGGCTGGGCCGAACGCAGCAGTTCAATTCTGAATCCTGGCAGCGTGGCCAATGACTCAGCGGGTGTCGCCTGCTTTGACGCGCCAGCTCCTTTGACGATCGCTCCTGCCATCACATCGCCCCAGGGCTGGGCTCCCAGTTTGCCGAAGCTGCGCGCTGGCGTCCAACCCGCGGCGATGAAACCGGGCTTTTCCCAACCGGGTGCCTCCCGGTCCGATGAAACCCACGAGGTGTCGGTGACTACGGTTCCCTTGTTACCACCCTTCAAACTCAGATCGAGCTTGGCGATGAAGCCGGCAAAGCTCGCGTCATTCTGCCCGCGGGCGGCGATGACATTTTCGCCCGGTTTGATTTCGACCGTGACATCCACGGCGTCTGCTTTTTGCCAATCGTCATTCTCCAGAACCTGTTTGCCGTTGAGAAATATTCTGACGTGATCGTCTCCCGCAGCGGTCAAAACGGCTTTGGTGAGTCTGCCCTCCACGATGGAGGTCCTGCGGAAGAAACGGACTTCACCGTCAGCGGGTGCGGCACCCCTGTTGTCGTGCCAGATCCATTCGGGCGTCTGGGCGCGGAGTAGGGAAGAAAAATTCAGAGATGCGGCGAAGCAGAGAAAAACGCCGGAGAGTTTGAGCGCATTCATATTCCGTATGCTGATTCCAGACGCAATAGAGTGATTATGAATTCAGAGCTTATTGCCGGGGGCGGAATCCGGGCAAGGAGTTTTTGAGAACAGAGTGAGGGGAGTTGCTGCCTGTCCGTGCATGTGTTGTTGGTCCGAATAACACTGCCACCCGGTATGGGCATCGAATACGGGCAAAAAAAATCAGGGCCCGCGTCACCGCGGGCCCTGATTTCAACGAGAAACAAGCGAGGCTACTTCAGCAACTCCTCCGCGATCTGCACCGCATTCAGCGCGGCGCCTTTGAGCAATTGATCGCCGGAGACCCAGAAACAGAGGCCGTTGTCCAGCGCGCAATCGGTGCGGATGCGGCCAACCTGGCAGTTGTCTTTTTCAGCCGTGTAAAGCGGCATAGGATACTCTTTCTTCTCCGGGTCATCCACAACATCCAACCCGGGCGCCCGGCTCAACACCGCCCGCGCGGCATCGACACTCACCGGCTGCGTAAACTCGGCGCTGACGGCCACCGAATGAGCGCGGTAGACCGGCACCCGCACGCAGGTCACGCTTGCGCGGAAGGTTGGATGGTGCATGATTTTCCGGCCCTCGTTTTGCATTTTCATTTCTTCCTTCGTGTAACCGTCCGCCAGAAATGAGTCCACCTGTGGAAGCACGTTGAAGGCGATCTGATGCGGATAAACCTCTTTGGTCACGGGCTTGCCCGAAACGATCTGGGCGACCTGGCGTTCGAGTTCCTCAATCGCCTTCGCGCCGGCGCCGGAAACCGCCTGATAACTCGCCGCGAAAATCCGTTTCACGTCGAACGCCTTGTGCAACGGGAAAAGCGCCATCAGTGTGATGGCTGTGGTGCAATTCGGGTTGGCGATGATGCCCTGATGAAGGCTCACATCGGCCGCGTTGATTTCGGGAATCACCAGCGGCACGGAGTCGTCCATCCGGAAGGCGCTCGAATTGTCGATGACGACGCAGCCTGCTTTGGCCGCGAGGGGGGCAAATGCTTTCGAGATACCGCCGCCGGCGCTGAACAGAGCGATGTCCATACCCTTGAACGAGTCCTTCGTCAGTTCGTCGACGGCGATTTCTTGATTGCGAAACTTGAGTTTCCTGCCCACGGAACGGGCCGATGCCAGCAACGTGAGCTTGCTCACAGGAAAGTTCCTTTTCCCAAGAGTTTTGATCATCTCGACGCCGACGGCGCCCGTCGCGCCGACCACGGCAACACGTGGATTCCTGTTCATAAAGGGGGAGGCAATATAGTGATTGCACGGTGCGTGTCAACGCGAGGAAAATGACCGCGGTGTACCGTGTCCTGCATTCAACCGTAGCGTCGGCTGGCTCAATCGACGAATGCGATGAGCTTACGGGCCAACGACCACACGGTAGAAGCGATACGGGAAAGCGGCGGCGTTGGTGTCCACCAACTCGAAATCAGCGTCGGCAGCGTTGACGGTGGTGAGCGAGATCCAGGATTCGAGATTGGTTGAAGCTTGAAGGGAGTAACTGATGCCGGAATCTGCGCTTACGCCCAGACGGAACTGTTGGTTGGTAAGGCTGAGCGAGGCCAGCGTGATCGGGGAGAGCCTGGGCACAATTACACGAAATGTCGTGCTGTGACTCAGAGGGGGAGAACCGTCATCGGTTACCCATACCGTCACCGCGTTCGTGCTGTCGGCCTGCGCGGCTGTTGGTTGCCAGGTGAAGACACCGTTAGACGCATCAATGGCAGCGCCAACCGGCGCACCTATCCCAAGGCTGAAGGTCAGAATGTTCGGTGGAATGTCCGGGTCGTACGCCCTGTTTGTCATGATCAAGCGCGAACCCGGCCGGATGGTTAGGTCTGGAACTGGCATGAGTTCTGGCGGACTGTTCACTTCATTGACGACGACGGTAAAACTCCGGGTGTCGCTTAATGGCGTCGAGCCGTCATCTGTAACCCGAACCGTGATGAGGTTGGTGCTGGGTCCTTGAGCTTCGGTAGGCGTCCAGGTCAACACCCCGGTGTCGGGATGGAGGTTCACGCCGGTCGGCGCCGCAACCAAACTGAAGCTCAGGGCGTTGGCCAGAATGTTCGTGTCGGTTGCCGTGTTCGTCACCACCAGAGTGGTCAGTTCATTGATGGACTGATCCGGGGGCACGCTCAGGATCGGCCGAATGCGAATGGAGTTCCGGTCATTTGTAATGAGGATTTCATCGAGGCCTATGTCGGGTTCCAGCCCCCAGAACGTTATGCGGTGCTGGCCCACCGTGAACGGAAATACCGTCTGACTGTTGGTCGAGCCATTTGAGTCGGAAACCTTGAATCCGCCGGGCCAGTTAACGATTGTCCATCGCCAATCATCCGTCCAGGTGCCTTGAGACGCGTCCAAAATGTCTAGCGCTGCATCATCTGCAGAAACAACGAACGACGCCTCTGGTTTGTCGGGCGAACGCACCCGGCACAAGATCAGGTAAACGCCGGAGACAGGGATGTCCACCGTAAAAGTTGCGGTTCCTGACCCGGCATCGGACGTGGCAATAAATTGTCCCCCCGAGGCACTCGCATCGGGGAAGGCTGTCATGGGAGGGACAAGAGTCGCCGACCCGGCTTCGACCTTCAGATAGACCAACCTGGACGGGAGGGTAGGAGTCACTGTCAACAGGAAGCTTCGGCTCGCGTTTGTAGTGCCGTCAGAGGCGGTGTAGGTGATTATCGCGCTGCCAACTTCGTTGATGGCAGGTACCACGGTCATAGTTCTGTTGGAGTCTGAACCGCCGAATAAAATATTCCCGTCGGGAACCAGCGTTGGGTTTGAAGATGTGCCGAAGATATACAGGTCATCCAGACTGGCCGGGATGAACGAGTCGTCGCCATTGGTCAAAATAATTGGACCGGCGGATGAATTCTCGCCAATCTGATAATCGGGAATGGCGGAAATCGTCGGAAGTGGATAGGTCCCCGGGCAATTAGTGCCAATCAAGTTCGAGGGAACACTTTCGATGCTCTTAGAATCATACCCAGTGACAAAAAAAAAGTTCGCCACGCCTTCAAGCACATTTGTGAGTGTGGCGCTGGTTGTATTTCCAACGTCCGTGTGATCGATGTAGCTAGTGTCAACCACGCCGTTATGGAGGATGTATCCGACAACGTTCTTGTCCGAGCTTGGGTCCCACGCCAACGTGACACGTAAAGCAGCGCGAACAACGGGGCCTGAACTCAATAACGCCAAGATCATTCCGTGAAGTATGACCTCGCGTCTCTGCAAGAGTTTTCCCAATAGTTTCACGAACTTCATTTTCATCTCGCTCTGGCTCAACCCCTCAAGGTACAGCGTGCCAACCATGCGACAAGCCACAGAGTTCTTTAATCGTACGCGGTCTCCTCTTCGATCCGACAGACCGCGCGCGGGGACACGCCGAACCTGTTGCTTGCGGAGGCAGCTGGCGCTCCGGGCCCGCTCAAGTTTTGACCCGCTGTCGATTGGCTTCGTAAAGAAACACCGCCGCAGCGCCGCCAACGTTCAAAGAATCCACGCCGGACGCCATTGGGATGGCGACCACTTCATCACACTCGGCGAGCACGTCGTCAGAAATGCCATAGCCTTCGCTGCCGAAGACCACGCAACAATCCGGGCAAAACCCGGCTTCCGACAATGGGCGTTTTTGGGTGTCCGGGTGTGCCGCGAGGCAGCGGACGTTTCGCCGACGCAGTGCGCGCAGAGCTTGCCCGAGGTCAACGCCCTCGACTACGGGCAACCGAAAAATCGCGCCCATCGAACTCCGCACCGCGCGCCGCAGAAATGGACTGCTCGAGGTATGATCGACGAACAACGCCTGCACGCCGAACGCCGCGCAGTTGCGCACTATCGCGCCGACGTTTTCCGCGTTGCTCAGTCCCTCTATCGCCGCAAAAAGATAAGGTCGCACGCTCCGCTGCAATACGGCTTCCACAGTATGCGCCCTGGGGATTTTGCCGACGGCCAGCACACCTTGAAACATCGAAAAACCAGTGAGCTCCTCCAGCATCCTCTTTTCGGCGACGTAAACGGGAATCGCCTCCGGCCGCGAGCGAATCAAGGGTTCGTATTCCCGCAGCCATTTTTCCTGGAGCAACAGCGAGACCACGGTGAAGTCGCTTTCCAAAAGCCGCCGAACAACCTTTTCGCCCTCGGCAACAAAAATCCCCTGCTGGCGATGCTCCAATGGGCGTCGCATTGTCCGATAGGGCGCCAGTTCGGCCGGTTCCAGAGCATCGATCTCCTGAACTTGCACCATGGCACTCAACTTTCGCCCGAGTGCGCTACGAAACGGACCATCGAGCACCGTTCGCGAGCCAGACGAAAAGGAAATCCTGCAAACTCCGTTAGCTCCTGGAACATGTTAATAACTTTTTAAAACGTTCGTTGACTGATGACGCACCTGTATACTTGTATGATTATTGGATTTTGGCACCGGCTAAATCCATTTTTGGTGCGGAGCTGCCGAACAAACGCCCGCCGATCGAATTTTTCCAGTGATATCGAGAGCGGGTGAAAAGCAGACACTTATGAAAATCTTTGAAGCACACGTTTTTATCGGTCGGTATGGAGAAGCAGTTTCGATGGCCGGGCCAATCCGCGCCAAAAAGCTTGCATTCAACAGGTTGACTCCAGTGGAACTGGTGGATACGAAAACAGATTCTTTCCGGGCGCACGACTCATTGCTTCTGTCTCAATCACACACGGGAACTTGTTCGTGACCGATTTGACTCCCCACGCCGAGAAGCTGGCAGCTTGGCTGCTTAAGCCGAAAACCTGATGAAAATGTTCAAGAGCACCGACAGGCGTCCGATCAATAGGTGGCTGCTAACTCTGGCCGCCATTCTAGTGTCGGCAGTTTTGAGTTCACCAGCTCAAGCTGGTCAAAACGTCACGTTAGCTTGGGATCCAAGTCCGGACACAAACGTAATCGGCTATATCCTTTACTATGGTGTTGTTGGGGGGACCTCCACCAATTCTCTAGACGCGGCGAACCAGACGACGGCAACCGCTGCAAACTTGAACGCCGGCACGACCGAATTTTTCTTCGTGACCGCTTACAACGCACTGAGGGTGGAAAGTGCGCCCTCGAATCTGATCACTTACGCCGTCCCGGCAGCGAATATACCGCCGACCATTTCCGGAATCGCGGACCAGTCGATTAGTGCGAACTCCGCAACCCCTGCCCTTTCATTCACAATAGGCGACGCAGAAACTCCTGCCTCAAGTCTGGCTCTCTCGGGCGCGTCTTCCAACCCGAGCTTGATTCCAAGCGGCAACATTGTCTTTGGCGGCTCGGGTACAAGTCGGACCGTTACCGTGAGCCCTGCGGCAAATCAGAGCGGCATCGCGACCATCACCCTCACCGTCAGCGACGGCAGCGCCAGCACAAGCACGAGCTTTACCCTTGTCGTCAACGCCATCGGCAATACGCCCCCCACCATCTCCAGCATTCCCGACCAGGTCATCGCCGCGAACACGGCGACTGCGCGGATCCCCTTTGTGATCGGCGATCTGGAAACTGCAGTGACGAACCTGACTCTCTCCAAGGCGTCCTCCAACCCTACCCTGGTCCCGAAAAGTGGCATTACGTTTGGCGGTTCAGGTTCCAACCGAACCGTTAAGGTCACCCCGGCCACCAATCAGTCCGGCATCGCGACGATCACCCTCACGGTCAGCGACGGTAGCCTCAGTACCAGGACGAGCTTTGCCGTTACCGTCAACGCCGGCGCCAATACGCCCCCGACCATCTCCAGCATTCCCGATCAGATTATTGGCATGAACGCGGCAACTTCGCCGATCGCCTTCGTGATCAGCGATGCGGAAACGCCCGCAACCAATCTCACCCTTTCCAGCTCTTCCTCCAACCCTGTCTTGGTTCCCGGCGCTAACATCGTCTTGGGCGGTTCAGGTTCCAATCGAACCGTTAAAGTCACCCCCGCCGCCAATCAGTCCGGCACGGCGATGATCACCATCACGGTCAGCGATGGCAGTAGCAGCGCGGGCAAGAGCTTTTTATTGACCGTCAACCCTGGCCCCGCGCCGACCTTCGTGTATCTGCCTCTGGAAGCGGAGTCAGCCACCCTGGTTGCTCCGATGGCCGTTGCCGCAGACTCCAACGCCAGTCAGGGCCAATTTATCCAGTCCTCCACCGATAATTCAGGCACGGCCACCTATTCTGTAAACATTCCCGTGTCGGCTACCTACCTGATCTGGGGACGAACACTATCACTGGACGGTAGTCAGGATTCCTTCTTCGTGTCGGTGGACGGCGGAGCCGAATTCATCTACGCCACGGCCCTGAACAACAACTGGACGAACGCTTGGCAGTGGACAGCCGTTAATTCAAATGCCGCTGGCCCGCTCACATTCCAGCTTGCCGCCGGGACGCATAATATTGTGTTCCGGAGCCGAGAATCCAATACGGGGCTCGATCAACTCCTCATCACCAACGATCCCAGTTTCGTTCCGAACGCCATTTTCTCAGGCACAACACCGCCGGTGAGGATCTCCTCCATTACCTATGATCCAGCCGGCTCGGTCACGCTCAACTGGCCAACGGTGCCGGGCAAAACCTATCGAGTCGTTTATAAGACCAAGCTCAGTGATTCAGCCTGGATACCTTTGGGCCAAGACCTGCCGGCGGGCGGCACAACCGCATCCCGGTCCGACTACGCCGTTGGGAATCGTTTTTACAGTGTCATAACCCTTCCCTGACCTCCTCGCGTCCTTCTCGATAGATACTAGACTTCCATCTGTTAGAGATATTAGAGATATGGTTCATCGGATGGAGCGTCTTCCTTGTCCGCTTACTTTCATGAATCGTGCCGAGTCGAGCGCCTTATCATCTCGCCAATCCGGATGTTGGAGGCCACCATTCTGCCCCATCACGCGTCGGATTGGGGCCTAAACTAAAGGTGTCAGCTTTCCGGTGAAGTCATTTAAGCTCGCCGTCTTCATGATTGGTACGCCGACCTTGGCCACCGGCTTTGCTGGGTTCCCTTGCACCATTGTCATAGGCGGCACAGAACTCGAAACCACGCTCCCCGGCGCGATAACGGCACCCCGGCCAACCGTGACGTTGGGCAACAGGATTGCTCCAAGCCCAATGAAGACATCATCCTCGACGATGACCGGACCAGGCTCTTCTCTGAAGTGGGCGAAGATCATCGCACGGGCACTAATGGCTACGTCATCCCCAACTGAAACCAAGTGAGGATAGGCTGTCTCAATAATTGCGTCATATCCGATCGAAACATTCCTGCCGAGCTTTACTCCACGCCAACGGTGCAGGAGCACGCGCAAACCGGTTTCCCCAGGGGCGAATCGAGCGATAAGCTGCAGAAGCCGATTGAACGCTCCAGAGATGAGAGCGTCCCGAATTTCAATTTTATTCTCCGTTAAAGGCTCCCGATGATCACCCGCAGCCTGCGGTGCCCCACCGAACGCAAGACCTTCGCTCGCCTTCTCAACACTCGACACGGACACCGTTTGAACTCGTTGGGTAGAGTGCTGAGTGTCGGCCAAACCAGCGGCTTGCCCCGCGCGCCTTTGCGCCAGTTCCTTTGCCAGGGCGCTCAGGACAGGGGCTTCCAAAAAGGTCTGGATTGAAACCGGTATTCCGAGCCTACGCGAGATTTCCAGCGTGGCTCGAACCGCTGACAACGAATCACCGCCGAGCTCGAAGAAATTGTCGTTGCGCCCAACTTGCCTCAACCCAAGTTCTTGTACCCACACCGCAGCAACTGCCTGTTCCAAAGGTGTCGCCGGGGGATCGGGAATGGTTTCAGCCTCGTCACGCTCCTCATGCGGGGATGGCAAAGCTTTTCGATCGATCTTTTGGTTCGGCGTCAGGGGAAAAGCTTGCATCTGCACCACTTTCGCAGGAACCATATATTCTGGCAATATGTTTTTCACGTAGGGCGTCTCCTCGCGGGCGATCACTACCGACTCACGCACCGCCGGGTGTCGGTTCAAAACGGCCTCAATCTCTCCCAGCTCGATCCGATGTCCCCGGATTTTGACCTGGTGATCCATCCTTCCAAGGAATTCGATGTTGCCATCGGCAAGGTAACGGGCCAAGTCACCGGTGCGATAGAGCCGACTGCCCGAATCCTCCTCGAAGGGGTTTCGGATAAATCGTTCGTCGGTCAACTCCGGCCGTCCTAGATACCCGCGCACTACGCCGGCGCCGCCAATTAAAAGTTCCCCCGGAACACCCACCGGCACCGGCTGAAGGTTTCGGTCCACAATGTAAATCTGCGTGTTGGCGATCGGCCGGCCGATCGGGACGGTTCGGTATTCGCCCTTGAGGGTGAAAGAACTGGACCAGACGGTTGTCTCTGTCGGGCCGTACATGTTCAGAACAGCACCGCCCACGACAGGTTGAAGCTCCGAGGCCAGCGAAGGCGGCAAAGCCTCTCCACCGATCAACAGTTTTCTGAGTCCGCCGAAAGCCCTCTTGGCTGGCTCGTCCATCAACAAGATGGTCGCCATCGTGGGGGTGCATTGAAGGTGGGTCACCCCGTGCCGATCCACAAGAGCCGGGATGGAATAGTCCGTTTGAGACGTGGGCTGAGCGTGACGCGTACTCTGCCGCAGCGCGTCTAAATGCTTGAGATTCTCCAGTACGACATCCGGGCTTACGCCAAAATCAATCAGGCATGCCACTTCGTCGATGTCGTGAACCCCGAGCTCGTCGACCATTTTGAGGCAGCTTTCCGGTGTGCCGAACAATCCGCTGGTCTCAAAGTACCGATCAAACGCATGCGCCAACAGCGCTTCCATATCCTCCTTCGACAACTCGCCAAGGTTAACTTCTTCCGCCTTTTTCCCTTGGGTCTTGAAGGCCGGAAAAGCCCAAGCATATTTCTTAATGAGGTTGGCGGAAGTCCTCAAATAATCGATGAGCGGTTTGCGAACCGATTCTCGCACGAACTTCGGACAGTCACTCACGAAAGTATGGAGCATCAGGGTGACACACCCGCGCCCGGGATGGCCCGCATTGCGCCAGGCCTGGCGATAGAGCGCCACCTTTTCCGCCACTTCTTCGATGCTCTGACCAAGCAGGTGCGTGAGCACGTTCGCGCCTGCCCGGCCCGCCATCTCGTAGGTCTCAGGATTGCCGGCCGTCGTCACCCAGACGGGAAGCTCCGGCTGAATCGGTCGCGGCAGTATCCGAACGGACACCTCCGCTCCTACTGGTCCAGGGAAAGCGACCGTCTCGCCGCGCCACAGTTTCCGCACAATCTCAATGTAGTGAAACATGGCCTCCTTCCGGCCCGCGAAATTCTCCGGCTTAAGCACGAAATCCTCCGGCATCCAACCCGAAGCGAATGAAATCGCGACCCGACCATTCGACAGATTGTCAACCACCGACCACTCCTCGGCGATGCGAATCGGCGTATGCAACGGGGCGACGACACTCCCCGATCGAATTTGGACATGCTTGGTGATCATCGCCAAGGCTGCGCCGGTTACGGAGGGATTTGGGTACAAGCCGCCGAATTCGTGAAAATGCCGTTCTGGTGTCCACACCGCGGCGAATCCGTGCCGGTCAGCAAATTTGGCCCCTTCGATCAGCAACCGATACTTGTTCGCCGGATTCTCGCCTTGGTCGGCCGAAAAATAAAACAGGCTGAAATCCAACGGTTTCTGGGCGTTTCTTCCGTGAGCGCGGCTGCCCTTCCTGCTGGCCTCACCGCCGGTGAAGATGATTACCTTAAGGCCGCGAGCCAGCGTCCAGAACAGCTCCAGCACGGAGATGTCAAATGACAAGCTGGTCACCGCCAGCCAAGTACTGCCTGGGCCAGGTGCAATTCGTTCGTCCATGCCCGCAATAAAGTTCAAGACATTGCGATGCTCCACCATTACTCCCTTTGGTTTGCCCGTGGAACCAGAGGTGTAGATCACGTAAGCCAGGTTGCAGGGACTGGCCGCACCCGACACACATGTCCTCTCTTCACGGGCAATGTCACGCCAATCGACATCGATGCACACCACGGTTGTCTCATTCACCGGTAGAGATGACATCAAGCGCTCCTGCGTCAGCAGAACTCGGATTCCGGCGTCCTCCATGATAAAACCGTTTCGCTCCCGCGGGTAAGACGGGTCCAACGGCACGTAGGCGCCACCCGCCTTGAGGATGCCAAGCAAGCCTACCATCATCTCCACGGAGCGCTCCA
>QHOP01000615.1:2045-2692 GCA_003219345.1 Verrucomicrobiota bacterium | reverse complement strand
CTCGGCCGCCCCGTCGTGAACGGCGAGGTCTCCGGTCCCAGCCTCGTTGGCGACGCCGCTTACGTCGCCGACGGAGCGCGCGTCGAGCACTCGGTCGTCGGCGCCGGCGCGCGCGTCGAGCGCGACGCCGTCGTGCGCGACTCGGTGCTCCTGCCCGGCGCCCTTGTGCGGGGCGGCGCCATCGTCGAACATTCCATCGTCGGGGAGCGGGCCGTCGTCGGCGAGGACACGCGACTGTCGGACCTGTCGGTCGTCGGAGGAGGGACCACAGTGGACGCGGGGCAGCAACTGGTGGGGGCTCGGCTGCGATGAAGGCTGTGGTCACCGGCGGCGCTGGTTTCATCGGCTCGAATCTCACGCTGGTGTTGCAAGAAAAATTCCCGGAGGCGTACCTCGCGGTGATCGACGATTTTCGCTCGGGTAATTTCAAGAATCTCGCCGGATATCGCGGCGATTTCGTGGCGCAGAATCTGGCGACCCTCGATTGGCGCAAGCAATTTGGTGACGAAAAGTTCGACGCGATTTTTCATCTCGCCTCGATCACCGACACCACATTGCACGATCAATTCGTGCAGGTGCATGACAACGTGGAAAGCTTCCGCCGGATTTTGAATTTCGCTCGCCCGACGAGGACGCGAATCATCTAC
>QHOP01000615.1:0-1899 GCA_003219345.1 Verrucomicrobiota bacterium | reverse complement strand
ATGGCGAGCAGAAACGCGATTTTGTTTACGTGAAGGACACCGTCGAGGGGAGTCTTCGCGCGCTCGACGCGCGAACCAGCGGTATTTACAATCTGGGCTCGGGTCAGGCGCGTTCGTTCAACGAGCTGGTGGACGTTCTAAACAAATGCCTGCGCACGAATTTTCAGGCGGATTACATCGATAATCCGCACGCGCATTATCAAAATTTTACCCAAGCTGATCTCACCAACGCGCGCAGCGCGCTCGGTTACGAGCCACGGTTTCCGCTGGAAGAAGGCGTCCGCGATTACATGCAGTGGTTGTACGGATAACGTGAATTTCTTGGAGTGCGGCGACATGTCGCTGCTTTCCAAAGGCGCGGGCGTGTCGCGCACTCCAAATTCATCCTTCCCAGAAAAATTTCGTGGGACGACGGATTTCGGGCGGAAGACTTTTGTGCACGGGACAATTGAGCGCGGTTTGCTCGAGCACTTCGCGATGCGGATGATCCTTCGGCAGCGGAACATGGACTTCCGACGGTAATCCAACGATCCGGCGCGGCGCGTCCTTCGACATTTCCTTCTGCACCGAGACGGTCATGCCGCGCAAATCGACACCCAGTTCTCGCGCCTTGATTCCCATAGTAGTTGTCATGCACGTCCCGAGAGCTGTGGCGACGAGATCGGTCGGCGAAAACGCTTCGCCTTTGCCTTTGTTATCGGTCGGCGCGTCGGTGGAGATGTTTGATTGCGACGGCCCATGCGTCGCATCGCAATGCAAATCGCCGGTGTAAGTGACGTCAACTTTGACCATGTCTAATTGTGCGACGCATTATGCCACTTGTCATGTCGGCCAGGGACGATCGACCTCAATCGCTCTCTCGCAGTTCAGGTGAATCGCCCCTGCCTTTGTGAAATCGCCGGCATTTCCTGGATTTTGTCCGCATGCCTTGCGGCCGGATGCGGATTCTTATTCGAAACAACTGAGATATGAAAAAGAAAGTCACAGGAAAGGATTTAACAAAAGAAGCGCCGCGCAGTCCGCGCATTCGAGTTGGCGGCTACGCCATTCTTGGACGCACCATTGACAAATGCCGCGCGCTCGTGGCAGGGAACATCGGCGAATATCATTTCGATTGTCCGCTTGATAACATGCTCTTTGGTTTCAAAGGCGTGAACGGCGCCGATTTCAAAGCGCAAATCGAACAGGGCGCGAGTGATCAGGAGATGGTCGAGTGGCTCAATCAAAGCGGCGAAAAGAAAACACCGGAGGAAATCAAACGCTGGGCCGAAGAGGTGGAAGCAAGCAGTCTCTACAATCATCCGGAAAAACGCGAGTTCTTCAGCGAAGAAGTCAAGAAACTCGGGCTCGATCCGGCGAAGACGACAACCTTCCAATGGCTGGAAGTCGACGATAGAGTCTCCCACGCGCAGAAAGCCGCGTGATTTGTGGGGGGATCAAAAGTAGCGCATGCGTCTCGCCCGCTTTGGCGGGCCGAAGGCTCGCGCTGCTTTACGTCTTGATCAACGGCGGGGGAATATCTTCGGTTGGCCCGACATCGACACCACGGCGAATTTTGCTGTGGCGCACGCTGTACAGGAAATAGATCAGCAGCCCGATTCCCAGCCAGACGACAAACCGAATCCAGGTCATTACCGGCAGGCTCAACATCAGTGCAAGGCACATTAATACGCCGAGGATTGGGAAAACCGGGACGAACGGCACGCGAAAGGGACGCGCCCGCTCCGGATCGACGCGGCGCAGCACGTTTACGCCAATGCAAACCAGAATAAATGCAAAGAGTGTTCCGATATTGGTTAGGTCGGCGAGCTCGCCGATGTTTGTAACCATCGCCACAACACCAACCACAACTCCCGTCCAAATGGTGGTGATGTGTGGTGTGCGGAAGCGCGGATGAAT
>QHOP01000400.1 GCA_003219345.1 Verrucomicrobiota bacterium | reverse complement strand
CCGGCTGGTGGAACATTTCAGCGAGCCGCCCGCTGCCGACTCCAGGTGCGCGCATGTTTTTTCCTGGCACGCCTTCATGTATCGCTTCAAAGAGGCCGAAAAAGGCACCCACTCACTCGAGACGCAAACCCGCCTGTTCGAATCCAAGCACGGTTGGCGGGGTCGCACGCGCATTGCACTGCTGCATGCAGTCGGCCATTGCTTGAAACACGCCCGGCTCTTACCCGTCGTGGAAGACCGTTACCTGGCTGCTATCGGCCGGCATCCGCTGACTCAGCAGTGGCGGGCATTGATCGAGCAGGTGCAACCGTGCGCAGTGGTCTCGACGATGCTCACCCATTGCGCGCTCAGCGAACCGAGCGCCGACCTACCGGCGGTCCTCGCCGCGCATCAACTGGGGATTCCCGTCGGGACACTGGTGCAATCCTGGGACAACCTGAGCAGCAAAACCTCGGTGTTGCCGCCGTGGCTGGATTGGTATTGGACCTGGAGCGAAACCATGACGCGCGAACTGCTCGCCCTGAATCCGCGCATTCGTGCTGAGAAAGTCGCAGTCGTCGGCAGCCCCCAATTTGATTTCCACCTCGCGCCCGAACTGCTCGAAGACCGCGCCACCTATTGCCGACGCCTGGGACTCGACCCGTCGCAGCCGTATATCGTGATTGGCACTGGGACGCGCAAGTGGTTGCCCAACGAACCGGCCGGCGTGGTGCAAATCGTGGATGCATTGTCCCGTCGCGTTCCGCATTGCCAGGTGTTGATACGCCTGCACCCCAAAGACGACGGCCGGCGCTGGCGAGAGCACGCGGAATTTTTTGCCCGTCATCGCACCGTGCTGCACCACACCTCGCCGCCCACCCACATGGACAACGGCGGTTTCGTGCCGCCGACGGATTTCTTTCGCGACCAGATCAATTGCCTGAAGCACGCCGCAGTTGTGCTCAATACTGCCTCCACGCTCACCGTGGACGCGGCCATTCTCGACCGTCCGGTGATTTGCCTCGGCTATGATGCTCAGCGCGACCCCAGATTTCCCAATGGCCGCGCGTTGGAGTACTCCCAATCCAATCACTACCGCACCCTTGTGGAAACGGGCGGCGTGCGCGTGGTCCGCGCGCTGGAGGAATGTCTGGCGGCCATCGAGCACTATTTGAGGCATCCCGAATGCGACCGCGAAGGCCGCGACAAAATCGTCCGCTGCGTCACAGCCAGAGTGGGCGGCGCGGGCGAACGGCTGGCCGAAGAGGTTCTCAGCCTCGCTGATTGTTGTAATTCGGTTAAAGCATAGGTTTGATTTTGTGGACGCAACCACTGCAAGTAATATTGATGTCTTTAATCGGCACCCTGCTTCTTGGTCGGCGAACACCGGGTTGTATCCAATCGAAGCGGACTTGATTAAACGCTATTTTCCTGCGCCTCCAGCTCGTGTTCTTGATATCGGCTGTGGCGCCGGACGTACGACGGTTGAGTTGGCCCAGAAGGGATACATCGTCAAGGCTATTGATCTGGCTCCTGCACTATTGGCAGTTGTGCGTCAACGTGCTCCGGAATCGTCCCCGGAAATCATGAATGCGACAGAATTGGCTTTTCCCGAGGCGACCTTCGACGCGGTGATATTTTCTTTTAATGGGATTGACTGCGTTTTCCCTCAATCGGACCGCCTGAAGGTGTTCGCGGAGGTAAGGAGAGTGCTGAGACCAGGTGGCGTCTTTTACTATTCCAGCCACAACGGCATTGGCCACGTCGGTCGCGCCTGCGTCAGCATGTCATTATCGATGTGGCTTAGAAGCATCCGTTTTCTTGCACGTCAACTGGGAAATCGACAAATCCGTACCGGCTACTGGGTGTATTGGGAGGGCAGTGAAGAGCTACTTATGTACGCTTCGTCGCCAGGAGTAAACTTGCGCTCTCTCGAAACCTCAGGGTTTACACTTGGCGCCGTCCGAGGGTTGTATCGCTACCCGCAAGCAACCTCTGTTTCGCTGAAAAGGAATGAAGAAGCACTCGATCGAGAAATGGCCTCCGGCCAGGGCTCCGCTCGCGATCTCCTCAAAGCGTCCCCGCAAACCAATGTCAAGCTGAGCAGGCTCACATGGTTTTATCCGCACATTCAATACGTTGTCTTTGCCTAAAACTGGGGAGCGCACGCCGCCGGCGTGCTTCGGCGGGCGGCTCGCCCGCCGGTGAGGTAACACGCGGACGCCAGGTTTAGCCATGTCACGCAAACTTTTTGCTCGAGGACAGCTCAATTGTCGTGAGGTATCGGCGAGTAGCGCGCTGGGGCCGTTATCCCTCGTGTGGGACGGCCTTGTTAAGCAAAGCGCCTTCAATGATATCTTTGCATCTTGCGCATTCGCGAAGGTTTGGTGGGATACATACGGAGGCTCCAACCGGCTTCGGGTTATTCTTGTCGAGGATGCTTCGGCGGCGGTGAGACTTATCGCGCCTTTCTACGCGGAGTCACTCTCACCCGGCACGCTGAAAGCCATAGGAAACTTTCGGGGAGATTATAGTAACGTTCTTGCCAACAAAAACGACGACTCGAGCATAGAACAGATGTTCAGTTGGCTCCGTCAGCAGCGAAACTGGAGAACGCTCGTGCTGAATAACCTCCCGGAAGGCTCACCCGTGTTAGGTTACTTTAAACATTCTGCGAACCGTGCGAACCGCAGGTTGCGCGGTCAGTGGTTCAAGTTTAGCCAGCCGCTCGCCATCATACGCTTCAAGCGCCAGCACCCTGTGATCGACAAGGATGCATTATTAGCCCAGGCACAATTGTTAAGCAGTGCAAACTACCAGCGGCAATTGAAATGGTTTCGCAAGCAAGGCGAACTGGTTTATCGCTGCGAAAGGAACACGGTTGCAATCGCCGAACTTCTCCCGCAGTTCTTCGAGTTGCACATCCGAAATTGGGAGGCAAAGGCAGAACGCAGCCTTTTTCTGGACGCGAGAAATCAGCGGTTTTACCAAATGCTGACGAACGAGCTTAGCCAACATGGCGCCGTACGACTGGACACACTCGCGTTCAACGGAAGAGTAATCGCCGCACACTTCGGCTTCGACTGGGATGGCCGTGTGTACTACTACAAGCCTTGCTACGAGCCAGCCTACTCGGCGCGGCGCCCCGGTAAGCTGCTGTTAGCCCACATGATCCAGGACGCTGCCCATGATGGGAAAAGCGAATTCGACCTTTTGAAGGGTAACGAGGCTTACAAAACCATTTACGCTTCAGGCGTGCGAACCACAGCGTCGGTGAAGGTGTATCGATCCAGGCTCGACGCTATCTTGTCGAAAATAGCCACGACACTGCGAGGATGAGGTTCCCCACAATCGATCTTTTGAGGTATGCTGTCCGGGATTCGCTGCGCAAATGGCTGGACAAATCAGGCGCTTGTGAATCGGGCATTGGCATCTACTGCTACCATGGGCTTGTTCAAAAGAGGCAGGACAAGCAGTTGGAACGCAATTTTCAGTCGGTGTCGGACTTCCGGGAGCATGTGCAATTCTTCCGGCGCCATGGAGTAATGACCCTGGAGAACCTCACCCACCCATTGGCCCAGGGCGGCGGATCCGACCGCCGGAGGGCCGTGATTACTTTTGACGACGGCTATGCCAATAATCTGCTGGCCGCAGAGATTCTGGCGGAGGCAAAACTGCCGTGGTGCCTCTTTGTGTCCACGGCGGCTATGGGACGACAAAAAGCAATGTGGTTAGTAGAGCTGTCGCTGCTGCTGTTGCACGGCCGCTGCGATCGGCTTGAGGCCCTGGGACAGGCTTGGCAGCTCAGAGAGCGGAAAGAACGGGAGAATGCTTATAAAGCCATTCGGTATCGCCTCAAGCCAATGCCAGCGAATTCATGCCGGCAAGCCATGAATGAGATCCGGGGGCAGTTCCCCGCTTCCGAAATGGAACGATTGTTGGAACAGTTCCCCTCGCTGCGAATGATGACGTGGGAACAGGTGAAACGGCTTTCTGACGCAGGGGTGGAGATCGGCAGTCACGGCGTGGAGCATGAGATCCACCACCCGGCCCAGGACCCCGAGGTGAGGCGGCGTGAACTGGTCGAATCAAAGAAGGAGATCGAGCGGCAGGTTGGGAAACGGTGTCGGTTCTTCGCCTTTCCGAATGGGGACTACTGCGATCACTCGGCGCAGGAGCTTGAAGCGGCGGGTTACGAACTGGCGTTTACGACCCGACCGGGTTTCATTCGGCCTGAGTCCAACCCTTTTCTTCTGCCGCGCATTTCGCCTGGTGGTTCACTTGCCAAACTCAAGCACCAGTTGAGTGAGCTGTGCTAACGGATCCGCGCACGAAGCACTCTATGCTGAATTTCTTAAACTCTGCTGAACGAAAGTGCGGTATGAGCAGTCCAGCGACAAAGGCCTTTAGTCGCATCGGCGACCTGATAATCGGTTTTCGAGCCGGGCAGCCCAGCACCGGCCGGATCCCTTCGACAGAATGGACAAAGGTGGCAGCCAGTCTGGATTGGCAACTATGGCAGCAGCCCCAGAGTCTTTCCTGGAAAGGCATCCCGCTCACAAGGATCACAACCCCAGGCTGGCACATCCAGTTCTTAGGTGAACTTTATGGTCAAAGAAGTGTGGCGAGCGCCGCGTATCAGGTTCTGAGCGAAATCGCCCGCGGCGAGTGCGACGCTACGGGGTTGAACGGCCACTTCCTGTTATGGATCTGGGACGAAAGCCGACGGCAGTGGCACATCTGGACCGACCGTTTCGGAACTTTGCACGCCTATCACGCCCGCCACGGAGACGCTGCCGCGCTCGGCACATGCTTTCGGACGGTGGCACAGTTGGCGTCGGGCAGGAAACTGGACTGGGCCGGGCTGACCGGCTTCTTCGGGTTCGGCTTTTTCCCCGCGGACCGGACTTTCTTCGAGGACGTGCGGATCTTGCGACCCGCGACGCACTATGTGTTCGACGCGGAAGGAGTCGAACTAAGCGCCGAGCGTTACTGGAATTGGAATCATGAGCCGGATCGCAGCCGCAGCTACGAGGACACGGTGGCAGGATTTGCAGACATTTTTGGCAAAGTTACCGGCGACCTTGTATCCGCAGGCCGAATCGCAATCCCAATCTCCGGCGGGCTCGATTCGCGATGCACGGTTGCGGCGGTACGAAATGGAACGACTGCCCACGGACTACGGACGACGGACTCATTGTGGGCGTATTCCTATGGCTACAGTGCTGATTCGATTGAGACCAGGATCGCAAGGCAGGTTGCGGAGGCGCGCGGACTTCCTTTCAAGGCTTTTACGATCAAGCCGTACTTGTTTGATCGCTTGGAGCATGTCGTCGCAGTGGTTGAAGGATTCACTGATGTAATACAGAGCAGGCAGGCGGCCGTGGTGGACGAACTTCGGCAGAACGCGGACTACGTGATCGCCGCGCATTGGGGGGATGTCTGGCTGGATGATATGGGGCTCGCTTCGCCAAGCGAGAATCCCGAACTCCGAATTCCGAACTCCGAACTGGTAGTGGACCACGCACTAAAAAAGATGGCGAAGAAGGGTCGGACATGGCTGTTGGAGAACATTTGCGCGCCTCACTTTGGCAAGGACGAACCGGAAGGTCTGCTGCGTCAGTTCGTGAAAGAAGGGATGGCGCCGCTGCAACAGATCGAGGATCCTGACTTCCGCGTTAAGGCCTTCAAGACGGGCAACTGGTCGTTTCGTGGGACCCTGCCCAGCATCCGGATGTTTCAGGCAGCGGCGTTTCCCCGGCTGCCGTTTTACGACACAAGGTTGACGGACTTTTTCTCCAGCGTGCCGTCGGCTTTTGTGCAGGGAAGGCGGCTGCAAGTCGATTACTTGAAGCGCTTCGCTCCAGACCTGGCGCGCGTGAAGTGGCAACCGTACGATGCTGACCTTTACCGGTATCGAAGATTTCACACCTGGCATCTCTCGAAAAGGGCGTTGAAGAAGGCATGGCGCATACTTGCGGGTCTCACAGTCATCGAGCGCAACTGGGAAGTGCAATTTGGCGGAGAAAAAGGCGAGGCGGGGCTGAGGCATTGGCTCTTGCGTCCCGGCTTGCGCCTCCACGATCTGGTATCCAAACAAAAGATTGTGGGATTGTTGAATGATTTCAAGGCCGAGCCATTAAAAGAGGACCGAGGTTACACCGTCTCAATGCTCCTGACGTTGTCCGTCTGGCTGGAGAGTAATCTGTAGCAGTAAAAGGGGTGTTCTAAAATCTATGTGCGGAATCGCTGGAGTGCTTTTGAAATCCGGTTGCGAGGTGGACCAACTGTCTCTTCTCAAGATGGCGGAAATCCTCCGCCACCGTGGGCCGGATTACTCGCAAACAGTAAAGCGAAAGCATTTTGGTTGCGTTCACACGCGGCTGAGCATCGTGGATTTGTCACCCGCCGGTAACCAGCCTTTTGTAAACGATCGTTACGTCCTCGTGTACAATGGTGAAATCTACAATCATCTCGCCCTGCGAGAGAAATTGCGCGTGCAGCCGCATGAGTTCAGGGGCACCTCGGATACCGCCACGTTGTTCTCGAGCCTTACTCATTTCGGAGTGGAGCGAACGTTGGAACTCATCCGAGGTATGTTTGCCTTCGCCTTCTACGACTGCGTCGAGGAAACCCTCTACCTCTGTCGCGACAGGTTTGGCATCAAGCCGCTGGTCTGGAAGGGCGGGGCTAACGGCCTCTATTGGGCTTCGGAGGCAAAAGCTCTCGGGCCAGTTACCACCTTGGAGCCGGACCCGGTCAAGGCATTGCATTCTCTCGCCGGCATTGCCGACCACTCAGCAGAGTACACGGCCTTCAAGGACGTCTGGCAGGTGCCGCCGGGGAATTATCTCGTCTGCAAAATGGGTCATGAGCCGGTATTGCGCGAATATTATAGTCTGGCGAGTCAGGTTTCCCAGGCGGAATACAACGAACTTGATCGCACAAGCACTCGGAAAGTCTGTGAGACATTCCTCTGGTTATTTCGCCGCAGCGTTAAGAGCATGCTCATGAGTGACGCACCCATGGGCGCCTTTGTCTCGGGCGGTGTTGACTCGAGCCTGGTCGCGGCGGCCGTCGGTAACGGATTCACGGACTTTCAGCTTTTCACGGCCAACGTCGTAGGTCGATTCTCAGAGTACCAGGACGCACGTTTGCTTGCCGACCACATCGGACGCGAGCTGCATCAATCGCGGTTCGAGCCTCAGCAGATGATTGAGGATTGGGCGCATTGCACCTATCACTACGAGGCTCCGATAGTCACACATACGAATTCGATCCCCTTCGCAAGCGTGGCCAGAGTTGCCCGACAGAGAGGCGTCAAGGCGGTGTTAACGGGGGAAGGATCTGACGAACTGTTTTACGGTTATCCGCATCTGCTCG
>QHOP01000399.1 GCA_003219345.1 Verrucomicrobiota bacterium | reverse complement strand
ACCACATGGTATTTGCATTCCCATTTTGTGTGATTAAGACTTTCATATTCGTTCATTTCTTGAGTCTCCGGTTGTTGACCTTGAGCGGTTCACAACACGGATTCTCAAGCGACTCCCGGAGCTGTCAAACTCTGGGAGTCTTCCCGGCATAGCCGGGAGGTTTCCCGAATGTCTAAAGAACGAAGAGTCCTAACTGTAACTAAGGCCCCTTTCCTGCGCCTACAACCTTTTGTTGCATATGCAACAAAAGTTCGTCGATCATTCGTCCGGCGACTGCTTTGATTCCACCCAGCGCGCGAAAAGCCACAACAAATCGCTGAGACGGTTCAGATACACGATGATCTCGGCGTTTTGCAGTTGATGGGTCTCCTGCAGCGCGCAAACGCGCCGTTCAGCCCGCCGGCAAGTGGAGCGCGCCGCATCGAGCGCAGCCGAATTCACGGTGGCACCCGGTGTGGCCCAGCCATGACAGCTAATGTTTTGCGATTCAATTTCACGCACCAATTTCTCCAGCCTGTGCGTCAACTCTGCCGTCACAAGCGAGTAACCGTCTTTGACGTATCGAGGCAAATCCTCAAACCCCGTGGCCAACTCCCCCATCAACGTCACGAGGTCCTTTTGAATACCCTGCAGGTTGTCGTGAATGAACGCGTGTTCTGCCGTCGCGCGAGCCAGGCCGAGCGCGGTGCTCAACTCGTCCACACTTCCGTAAGCTTCGACGCGAGGATGGGACTTCGACACGCGGCGGTCATACATCAGTCCGGTGGTGCCCGCGTCTCCGGTTTTTGTGACGATGCTCATGCGGCCCAAAAGTGAGATGCGGAACGTGAAACGTAAAGCGCGAATTGAGATGCTCGTGTCCGCCTTACCCGGCCGCCGGGGGAACCGGGCGGAAAACATGGGAACCTCCGCTGGATCCTCCTCGTGTCGGCGGCTACGGTGGAGCGCAAATTCCCGGCACATCCACCTTCCACGCCGGTTCGGTCGGCACGCCGAGAAAGCGTCTGGCCAGTTCGTCGAAACGCTCCACTTCGTCGGTGACGAACGGTTGAATGACGCCGGGGCGTCGCCGGCCCTGGTTGAGCAGCTTCGTGCTCTGCAAGCGTTCGTTCAAAAATTGCGCGCAACTTTCCGCTGAATCCACCAACGCCACCTCGTTGCCGGTGACGGCGCGAATCGCTCTCTTCAAAAGCGGGTAATGCGTGCAGCCGAGCACCAGCGTGTCGATGCCACGACGCAAGAGCGGCGAAAGGTAGCAACGCAGAACAGCCAATGTCACTTTCTGGTTCGTCCAGCCTTCTTCGACCAACGGGACCAATAATGGACAGGCGCGAGCGAAAACTCTTGCCGCGTCATCGCGCGCCAGAATCGTGCGACTGTAGGCCTGGCTGCGAACGGTAGCCGCCGTGCCGATGATCCCGATGCGACGATTTTTTGTTCTCTTCAAAGCCGCTTGCGCGCCGGGAATGATGACACCGAAAATCGGCACGCCAAATTTGCGTTCTAACGTTGGCAGGGCCCACGCGGAAACGGTGTTGCAAGCCACCACCACCGCTTTGACATTTTGCTGAATTAAAAACTGGGTGTCCTCACAGGCAAAACGCACGACGGTGCCGGGCGATTTTGTCCCGTAAGGCACGCGCGCGGTGTCGCCCAGATAGACCAGGTCTTCGCGCGGGAGCGCGCGATGAATCTGGCGCACAACGGTCAGGCCGCCGATGCCGGAATCAAAAATGCCGATCGGCAATTCCGTCTTTGGGTTCATCGCTCCACCAGTCGTTTGAAGGCAAGGATGCCGTCCGCGATGGCCTGTGCCAACTGCCGGCGGTAGTCCGGGTTGAAAATCTTTTTCGACTCCGCCGGGTGCGACATAAAACCGGCCTCGATCAGGACGGCCGGGACCTGCGCGTCGCGGAGAACGGCGAAGCGGGCCCGCTTCACGCCACGATCCTCCACGGCAAGGCTTCTGACCATGGCCTTTTGTATCTGGTAGGCCAGCAGCATGTTTTTTGCGTCCACGCGGTTCCCGGCGGACGCGCCGGTGTCGGGCCAATCGCCACGTGCATTGGTTGAACTGGCCCCCGCCGGCGTCAGGCAATAGACCTCCACGCCCTTGACTTGATCCTTTTCGGCGATGGCCGCGTTGAAATGCAGACTCACGAACAAATCAGCGTCGCGCTGTTTGGCGATCTCCGGCCGTTGGGGCAACGGAACAAAGTTGTCGGCGTTCCGCGTGAGCGTGACCTTCAACCCGGCGCCGGTCAACCAGTCGCGCAGCTCCTGCGCCAGGAGCAGCGTGTATTGCTTCTCCTGTCTGCGGCTCTCCTTGTTGCCCGGATCTCTGCCGCCGTGGCCGGGGTCGAGGCAAACGCTCAAGATCGGCACGTTCACCGTGTTCTTCGGCGGAAACAACACCGGCTGCACGGCCGTCTGCAAATCCAGCAGCGAGATAAATACGGCCCCGTTGCGCAAGGCAATCGGGGCGGAGAGGTACACGCTTACGCCGTTGATCCCGGCTTTGTGTGAATCGACCGTGAAATCCAGCTTTGACCAGGAGCTCGCCAATTGCACTTCCTCGTTCCGTCGCGTCCAGAACATTCGAAAACGGTACGCCTCGGCCCAATCCGTCAGCCGAATGTAATCGTTGCCAAAGAGGCGCGTGCGCTCCAGTTTGCCTGGCGCGTTTTGCGCGGACGCCGTCAGCAAACCGGTCAGCAACGCAAGCGCCGCAGCCGCCAGTTTCATGAACGCGCGCAATCTGCGCGTCTCGCGGCAGCGTTTCAAGGCAATTGCTGAAAGCCCCGCGGGTCCCTGTATTTTCGGGTTGAAAACCGTTGACGCCTCCATGCTCGCTGCCTAGATTGGCCGCCTAAAAATTAAAATCGATCGCACGTACTGAAGAACATCGTTGCAACAAACATGACCACCCCAGCTACTTCCGCCAAAGGTTTGGAAGGCGTCGTCGCCGCCTCCACCCGCCTGAGCGACGTCCGCGGCGATATTGGTCAATTGATCTACTGCGGTTACGACATCAATAAACTCGCCGGCAAGGTTACGTTCGAGGAAATAATCCACTTGCTGCATCACGATCATCTGCCCGACCGCAAGGAACTGGACGAACTGAAAAGTTTGCTCGCCGCCAAACGCGAACTGCCTAAAGGCGTTGTCGAAATCATCAAGAAATTTCCCAAGGACACGCCGCCCATGCACGCCATCCGCACGGCGGTCTCCGCGCTCGGCTGTTTTGACCCGGAAGCCGACAACGATTCGATGGACGAGAACCGCTTGAAGGCGCTGCGCCTCATCGCGCGCATCCCGATCATCACCGCCTACTTTCATCGCCATCGCCAGGGCAAGATCCTGCTCCCGCCCGAACCGTCGCTCGGTGAAGCGGCCAATTTCCTTTACCTGATCGACGGCGAAAAGCCTTCTGCTGAAAAAATCAACACGCTGGACATGTGCTACGTGCTGCACGCAGACCACGGCATGAACGCCTCCACGTTCAGTGCCCGCGTCACGATCGCGACGTTGAGCGACATGTATTCGGCCATCACGAGCGCCATCGGCACGTTAAAGGGTCCGCTCCACGGCGGCGCGAACGAAGGCGTGATCAAAATGCTGCAGGAAATCGGCTCGCTCGACCGAGTCGATGCTTACATTGCCGAAGCTTTGGAGCAAAAGAAGAAAATCATGGGCATCGGCCATCGCGTCTATAAAACGCTCGATCCCCGCGCGCCGCACCTTAAACGCATGGCCCAGATCCTCAGCGCAAAGATCGGCGAACCGAAATGGATTCAAATGAGCGACCGGATCGCCGAAATCATGCTCAAGGAAAAGAACCTTCACGCGAACGTCGATTTTTACTCCGCCACAGTTTATTACTCTCTCGGCATTCCAACCGACCTGTTCACTCCGATTTTCGCCATCGCCCGCGCGGCCGGCTGGACCGCGCACGTGCTTGAACAACTCTCCGACAATCGACTCATCCGTCCACAAAGCCAATACGCAGGCCCGGTCGGCTTGAAAGTGAAGCCGATCGATCAGCGGTAGGCTTCTGCGGGTTCGAAGTTCAATGTTCAAAGTTCAAAGCCCGGCACCTCGTGAATCATGGCGCGCATCAAACGATTTGAGGACATTGAAGGATGGAAGAAGGGCCGGGAATTGCGGAAAGCCATCTACAAACACAGCCAGCACGGAGAATTCGCCGGTGACTTTTCGCCCAAGGATCAGATTCGGCGCGCGGCGCAGTCCGTCACTTCAAACATCGCGGAAGGGTTCGAGCGTGGAGGCAATCGCGAGTTCATCCAGTTCTTGAGTGATGCAAAAGGCTCCTGCGGTGAAGTTCGCGATCAACTTTACACCGCTCTCGACGAAAACTACGTGACCCAGGCAGAGTTTGACCGGCTTTACGCCATGGCGACCGAGACAAGCCGCCTCATCGCCGGCTTCATCAAGTATCTTCAGCAGTCCGAATTGCGGGGCACGAAATTCAGGACACGGGGACCCGCGCCATGACATTGAACTTTGAACCTTAAACTTTGAACTCTGCGAACCGATGAACATCCACGAATACCAGGCCAAACAGCTCCTTGCTCAATTCGGCGTTCCGGTTCCATCGGGCAACGTGGCGACGACACCCGAAGAAGCCAAAGCCGCCGCCGAAAAACTTTTGACTGACGGACACAAGCGCGTCGTGATGAAATCGCAAATTCACGCCGGCGGACGCGGCAAGGGAACCTTTAAAAGCGGCCTGCAAGGCGGCGTCAAAGTTTGTTCCTCGGCGGGGGAAGTTTACGAACGCGCCAAAGCGATGCTCGGCCAGACGCTGGTGACCAAACAGACCGGACCGGAAGGTCGAGTGGTCAGCAAGTTGCTGATCGAAGCCGCCTCGACCATCAGGAAGGAATTTTACCTCGCGGTTCTGCTCGACCGCGCCTTGTCGCGCCCCGTCGTGATGGCCAGCACCGAAGGCGGCGTGGATATCGAGGAAGTCGCCGCCAAAACACCGGAAAAAATCATCAGGGAAACCATCGACCCCGCCATCGGCATGATGGGGTATCAGGCCCGCAAGCTTGCCGCCGCGCTCGGCCTCAAAGGCGATTTGATCAACGCCGCCACGAAGTTGCTGCTCGGCGTCTATCAGACCTGGTGGGAATGCGACGCCTCGCTCGTCGAAATCAACCCGCTTTGCCTGGTTGAAACCGCCGACGGCAAGGAGGCTGTCCTGGCTGTCGATGCGAAGATCGGGCTCGATGACAACGCCCTCTATCGCCACGCGAACCTCCAAGCGATGCGTGACCTCGGCGAGGAAGCGCCGCTCGAAATCGAGGCGAGCAAATTCAACCTGAACTACATCAAGCTCGACGGCAACATCGCGTGCCTGGTGAACGGCGCGGGGCTCGCCATGGCGACGATGGACATCATCCAGCATTTTGGCGGCAGCCCGGCGAACTTCCTCGATGTCGGCGGCGGCGCGAGCAAGGAACAGGTCACCGCCGCGTTCAAAATCATTTTGAGCGACCCGCACGTGAAAGGAATTCTGGTGAATATTTTCGGCGGCATCATGGATTGCAACGTCATCGCCACCGGCATCGTCGCCGCCGTCCGTGAAACCGGCCTGAAACTTCCGCTCGTCGTGCGGCTCGAAGGGAACAACGTGCAGGCCGGCAAGACAACTCTCGCTCAATCAGGCCTCACCATCGTCAGCGGTGACTCCATGGCCGACGCGGCGCAGAAAGTTGTGAAGGCAGTGGGAAAATGATAATCTGTCGCCATGAGAAAACGTATGGGGACCTTCTACACGAACTGCCGGGTGGAAAACCAAGTTGACCGGAAGAAATCGGCAGAAGTCCCGAAAATGCTCGTGGACACCGGCGCGGAGTTCACGTGGATCAACGCCGAGACGCTCAAGAAAATCGGCGTCAAGCGTGAGAAAAAGGACTACACTTTTGTCATGGCCAACGGCCAGCAAATTACACGCGCCGTGGGCTTCGCCATCATTCGTGTCGGCGATGCGCTCACCACGGATGAGGTCATCTTTGGCGAGCCAGGCGACTTGCAAATTCTCGGCGCACGATCACTGGAAGGAATGAACCTGCGCGTGGATTCTCGCACCAAAAAGCTGGTTGCGGGCGGGCCCATCTTGGCCGCCTCAGGCTTGGCGATCGTCCGCGGGCACTCAGTGGCCGATGCGTCGGAGTAAGTTATTGGAGGGATCAGGAAGTGATGGCAACTATGGGAAGATCGAGAAAAATCCCCGCTTTTATTGTGTGCGGTTTGATTTGCGGCTGCCAGACGACAAATACTGCGCGACGAGATGCTACCGAACAACCGGATTCTTCAACATTCGTTCACAGTTTCACGAAATTTTCGTTCCCGGAATCCATCGGGACATTTCATAGAGTCGAAGTCCGGAAATACGACCGAGATGGAAGAGATGTTGGTGTCGGTTATAACAGTCCCACGCCGATTGCTGCGACGGTTTTCATTTATCCCGGTCCGAAGGATTTTGCCCTGCTGCCGGCACCGAAGCTTGAGAACGTCAGCGAAGCTTTACTCGATCAACACTTCCAAGTGTGCAAGCAGGACATACTGCGGAATCATTCTGACGGGAAGATGATCGCTGAAAGCCCTTGTCAAATTGTTCAGGGCAAGAATCGAATTGAAGGCAAGAGGGCGTCTTTCTCGCTGAGTTACAAATTTGGCTCCCTTCCTCAAGAGTCGGTATCGGAACTTTACGTTTTCTTGATTGACCCGAGCGTAAAGTTTCTTGTCACCGACCGAGAGTTTGTGAAATACCGCTTCACGTATCCGATCCTGGAAAAGGCACACGCAGAGTCGGAAGTCGCCGCTTTCTTGAGCGATCTTGCCTGGCCGACAAAGTAATTCGCCCAATCTGAATGCTCAAAGTCATTGAACTCGCCTTTTGTTGTTACGCCGTGACGGACATGAAACGCGCCCGTGAATTCTACGAAGGCGTGGTCGGATTGAGGCCCACGACGGTCACGGATTCCGAGCACGGCCAATGGACCGAATACGAGTTCGGGCCGTATGCGCTCGCGATCGGCTCCGCGTCTGCTTTCAAACCAAGTCCCGACGGCTGCACCGCCGCGCTGGAAGTGGAAGATTTCGACGCCGCCATTACGCACTTGAAAAAGAAAAACGTGAAGTTCCGCATAGAACCAATGCAAACGCCCGTC
>QHOP01000614.1:1591-4291 GCA_003219345.1 Verrucomicrobiota bacterium | reverse complement strand
ACCGCATAATTCCACGTTGGTTCAACTGCCCATGCAAAATGGGTTGTTAATCCAATCGTGATAAGACTTAAAACGGCACTGAATGTTTTATTCATCGTGCCGTCAGTCTAGGAATTGAGAATTTTTTACATAATCGGTGCTGGTCTGATTATCGCGTCGGAAGGGGGCGTTTCTTTTTGTCCGCGTCTGGACTACACGCGTGTCGGTGTTTGACTACAAAATGTGGGGGCGCAAGAAATCCCCATGCTTTGGTGGGCGTTGGCCCGCTTGAACCGGAAGGGGTTGCGAAAACAAAAATAATTTGTCGCCTACGCGCGCTGGAATCACCGCGTCCGGCATCCTCGAATTGTGCCTTCGCGATTTTGACAGAGTAACCTTCGCTCGCTTCTAAAAATTGTTCCTCTCCAGGCGAGTTTTCACACCTCAGCAGCCGACGCGATCTCCATGCTGAAATGACACCGTGTAGGTGGGATAGCAAGGGCTTCCGTCGCCGCCCGTTCACGAGGCACGGTAATTTGTGTCGGAGGTGAGCAACGTGTTGCGACCGTAACCCGGCTTGAATCTATTCGATCTCAATCGCTGTGTTCCGGCTTCAGTGCGGCTCCTTGTCTTTCTGGACGGGTAATCTCCGCATAAAGCCAGGGCTCCTTTTCCAGATGCGCCTTGCGAATCTCATCGATAGCTTCCCGTTCGGCTTCGGAATCGGATCTGATGCTATCGTCGAGCGTGTGTTTGTGGTATTCTCGGTTGTTCCACCATTCGGCGGTGTAGCTCCAATGTGCGTCGAGGCGGATGGCCAGGTTATACCGAACACCATTGATGACAATTTCCTTTTGGCTGCTGGAGTCCATAGCCGGGATTTCAATCTTTCCAACTGACAGCCAGCAACAAGACTGGCAAAAGGCCGCCGGAAGATTTGCGTTGGGCAGGTGACATAGCGGAGCTTGTTGAGCTACAAACATGCCGACCTTGTCCGAGAGAGGGTTTTGAGCTTTTCCCGCGAATTCATACTCGGTTCCCGTGTTGCGTCAAATCTACTCGTCCATGAAATGGGGAAAATCACCCACTTATCTTTTCCATTGGGCTTTTACCCCCAGGCAACGCTCCCCTCCTGTCGCCGGACACGCAACCTGATGGCATTGCCCCCTTTCGCGTCGAATTCGGGTCGCAGGGCAACGAGCCACCAGCGAACCATTGGTCAATTCTACCCTTTTTATGGGGTCGCGCTGCGTTACGAGCGAGTCCGATGAACGCGGTGTTCATTGACTTGTCTTTCCGGAAAAATCCCAGGTAGCTTGGCCACCGTAGACGACGAAGTTCATTCCGGAAAGTGTGCTGCCTTCCAAGGCAACCGCGCTGGCTGGCACCTCCAGTCGCACCCACTGCCCCGCCGTCGGCAACGCGCCCATGGGACGTTGACTGGCCGTGCCGTCCGTGCCCCACGGAATCAGATTCTCGCCCCAGTAGGCGGCATGCGCCCACGATGTCCCGTCGAACCATTCGAGCATGACCTCGCGCGGAGGATTGGCGGAGTCCAAGTAAACGTAAGTGAACAACGTGTCGCCCGGGTTGACCATCAACGTCTCCGTGGCCTCGGCGAAGTAATGACAATGGATTCCGGGCGCGCGAGCAGATTGATGTGCGACCGTGCCTATGAAAGGCGGCGGGCTTTCGCTGACCCAATTCCATGAATCGCCTCCGTCGGCCCCGGTCCACGCGCCCGCCGGCACAGTATCATCGACCCAGACGGTTTCCGTCGGCGGTGGCGGATCGTTGTCCTTAATGAAGACGGTGGCCGTGTCGTTGGGATAATCCGGGATGTAAAACATCATTGCGATTCTGAGTCGCCGGGATGGTCACCGAACCGGACAGTGTTTCGTAATCCACCCCATTGTTCGCGGTACCACTGATGGTGTAGTTCAACGTCGCCGAGAATGACATGGATCGAAAGCCGTGCGCCCGCGTGAAGATCAACTCGCCAGGCGCAGGTCCGTCCTCCGAAGCCGTTTCTTTGGTCGCGAAGACCCTCGCGTGCCAGGAACCACCCGGAAGCGCACGGTCGCTATAGAATCTCACCGTGTCAGTCTGATACCGACCTGCGGTATAAGCGGCATCGGGTCTTAGCGCGAGCACGACCGTTTCGTCGTCTCCGGTTGTACGGCCGCGAATCGGAGTCACCTTGAGGGTGGTGTAAGTCGCACCCGCAGGAAAGGTCACCGAGCCGGACAAAGCTTCGTAATCCACCCCGTTGCTGGCCGTGCCGCTGAGCGCGTAGTACACCGTAAATTCCGTATTCGCGTCGCCGTTCCGCCAAAAGACGAACTCGCCCGTGTCAGCATTTGTTCCATCACCATATCCCGAAGCAAGATAATCGCTCGCGACGACCTGCACCGTCGGTGGCGTGGTGTCCGCAGGGGCCGTGTTGGGAGCGAAAGCGATAAAGGTCGGCCCGTTCAACCCGGAGGCAAACGTGCTTCGCGCGCCGTCCGGGGTGAATTTGTAGATGTTCCCGCTGCCTTGGTCCGCCACATAGACAATGCCAGCGCCGTCAAAGGCCAGGCCGTCGGGATAGTTCAGCCCGGAGGCAAACGTGCTCAGTTGGCCTTCGGCAGTGAATCGGTAAATGTCGCCGGTGAGATGGTCTGAATAAAAAAGGTCTCCCGCGCTGTTAGAGGCAAGGCCATAGGATTCGTCAAGTCC
>QHOP01000614.1:0-1550 GCA_003219345.1 Verrucomicrobiota bacterium | reverse complement strand
CAGGGCGCTGGTATGCTGCATGCCGGAGGCAAAGAGGCTGCGGGCGCCATCCGGGGTGAATACATAAACAGACCCATCATCATCAGTCGCAAAGAGATTACCGGCGCTGTCGAAAGCCAGAGCAAAAGGGCTGTAGATGTTGGTGGCAAAAGCGCTCCCGGCGGCGGCTGGAGTGAATTTGTAAATCGTGGCGCTGAATCGGTCCGCTACAAAGACATTGCCGGCTCGGTCAACTGCCAGACCAAGAGGACGTTTCATTCCGGCGGCAAAGGTGCTCTGCGCGCCATCCGGAGAGATTTTCACAACGCTGCCGTTCGCTTCAGACACGAAGAGGTCCTGGCCGGGGGCGCTGTTGTTCGCCGCCATAGTCACCGTGGGAAGGGAGCCGGTTTCTTGAGCTGAAGAGGCGATCACGGACAACAAGAGCGACACGGCCAACGTTTTGACTGAGTGAGGTCTTAGCGTTTTCATAACATACCTTCCTGCTTTCCAATTTGTCGGAGTTATACCCGCGGTCGGTTTTGTGTTTCAACGGGGTGGACTCCCTAAAATCGACTTGGATCAAACCCCAAAAACATCGGGATGTTGGCCCCCGGCAGGCCGGTAGGATGAGGCGGTGTTGACCTCAGCAGGGTCCGGTGAGAGCGCGCCCTGACGACGGCGAGGTCAGCCAGGCAAAATGTCCAAATGGCCAAAAACCCAACCGTTTTTCACCGAGAAGCCCGGTTTTGCCGCCATACCACAAACGTGGTATGGCGCCATACGAATTCTCTGCTAAACTAGGCCCATCCTTCACCGTCCAGACGAAGAGCGGTGATGAAGTTTGTCCAGATTTGGGAGGGGAACCAATTCTTCGTCGTCCCTGGTGCCGAGGACACCAGGGACGACAGCTGAGACCCAACCGTAAAGATTGACGGTTGGGTGTTTTTTCGATACGCCTCCTTAAACCACTGGCTTGACGCGCATGCAGTCCGGAACCCCTTCACAAAAAGCGCCGCGCGACTGGCTGACTCATTTTCTCTGGGTCCTGTTCGCCTTCAGAACCTGCGCCAGTGACTGGCCTCAATTCCTGGGGCCCGAACGCAATGGTGTTTATGCCGACAGCGATCTGGCTGACTCATGGCCAAAAGAAGGACCGCCTGTCTTGTGGCGGAAAAAAATTGGCCAAGGTTTCAGCGGCCCAGCGGTTTCGTCCGGCAAACTGATTTTGTTCCATCGACTGGATGATAAAGAGCTTGTCGAATGTCTCGATGCGAATGACGGCAAATCGCTTTGGACTCTGGATTATCCGGCCGGGTATCGCGATGACTTTGGTTTCGACGAAGGCCCGCGCGCCACGCCGACGATCACCGGTGGGAAAGTCTTCACCTTCGGCGCAGAGGGCGCCTTGTGCTGTCTGGATTTCAACAGCGGCAAAAAAAATTGGGGCGTGGATACGAAGAACAGGTTCCAGGCGCCCAAAGGTTTCTTCGGCATGGCCTGCTCGCCGTTGATCGAAGGCGACGCCGTGCTGCTGAACATTGGTGGAGCGAACGGCGCGGGCATCGTTG